>QMZC01000087.1 GCA_003662995.1 Archaeoglobales archaeon | reverse complement strand
GGACAGTAAAGCCAGCAATTTCCACATTCTATGCATTTAATCTCACACTGTGTTTCCTGAGGACAAACCCTTCCACAAATCGCCGGCAATGCATTTTTATCTCTAATTATTGCTGCTGCCATCTCAAAATCTCCCTCTGCAATTGCCCTAATAAAAGCGGGAATGTCAATGTTAACAGGGCACCCATCAATACAGTTAGCTTCATTGCATTGGCAACACCTCAAAGCCTCTTGCATAGCCATTTCATCTGTATAGCCTAAAGCAGCCTCATCGAAACATCTGATTCTAACCTTAACGTCCAATTCGGGCATTTTGATTTTTGTATCGTAATTAACCGTATTGGCAGTATCAATCATATCAACTCTCATAAAATCCCCTCAGAATCTCCTTCTCTTCCCTCTCAAAATCGGGATACTTCCTTGCAAAGTCCTCTTCCTTCTTGAAAATCGTCAGTCTCCTTAGCAGATCATCAAAGTCAACTTTATGAGCATCAAATCCTGGTCCATGGACGCATGCGTACTTTATTTCACCATCATACTTAATTCTACAACTTCCGCACATCCCGCTACCATCAACCATTATTGGATTTAAGCTTGCTATCGTCTTTATACCGTATTTTTCAGTCTCCTTGGCAACAAACTTCATCATAATTGTGGGTCCAATAGTTATAACCTGATCAACCTTTTCTCTCTCCAACAAATCCCTCAAAGCGTGTGTGACCAAGCCTTTAATTCCATAGGAGCCATCATCCGTTGTAATGATAAGCTCGTCACTATACTCAGCAATCTTGTCCTCCCAAAATATGAGCTCCTTTGTCCTCGCTCCAATAATAGATACAACCTCATTTCCCATCTCCTTGGCTTTCTTAGCTGTAATATAGACTGAAGCGATGCCTGTTCCACCACCAACAACTGCTATTCTGCCTTTTTCAATCTCAAAAGGCTTTCCTAAGGGCCCAGCAAGATGATAAAGCTTATCTCCAGCCTTTAACTCACCAAGCTTGTAAGTTGTCTTACCAACCTCTTGAAAAACGATCGTTATCGTCCCTTTTTCTCTATCAAAGTCTGCAATTGTTAGCGGTATTCTCTCCCCCTTTTCATCAACCATAACGATAACGAATTGACCAGCCTCACAATACTCAGCAATAGTTGGAGCTTTAACAACCCTCTCCTTCAACTCATTGTACAACTCTTTCATCTCAACTATCTTATTTTCATGGTTTTCATCCGATTTGCACTTGTGTTCACTCCTTTCCTTAGCCAATTTATCGTCTTTATTCCTTAAATACTCATCAATCGCATATGCAGCCTTTTTTCCAGCACCCATTGCGGCAATGACAGTAGCAGCCCCAGTAGTAACATCTCCTCCAGCAAAAACGTTTTCAACACTTGTCCTCCCAAAAGAGTCTGCCTTTATTATCCCCCTTCTCTCATCAACTTCCACATCACCAACTATGTTTGGTCTTTGCCCTATCGCAACAATCACAACGTCGGCATCAACAAAGAAGTTTGGGTTCTCAATTGGTATTGGTCTTGCTCTCCCACTCTCATCCTTCTCACCTAATTTCATCTTGATGCACTCTATTTTCTCAACTCTTTCTTTGCCAACAAACCTGATTGGTTGTGTCAACGTTAAAATCTTAATTCCTTCCTCCTTAGCCCTCTTTATCTCTTCAATCCTTGCGGGCATCTCCTTCTCGCTACGCCTATAGAGAATCATGACCTCTCTTGCTCCCAACCTCATTGCGCATCTCGCTGCATCAACTGCTACATTTCCTCCACCTATGACAACGACCTTCTTGCCCCTCTTGATAGGTGTATCGTATTCCGGAAATTTGTAAGCCTTCATTAGATTAACTCTAATCAGAAACTCGTTGGCTGAAAATATTCCCGGTAAATTCTCCCCCTCTATTTCCAAGAATGCTGGTAAACCGGCACCGCTCCCAATAAACACAGCATCGTACTCTTCCCTAAGCTTCTCCATTGGTATCGATTTGCCAACAACAACTCCCGTCTTAATCTTGACGCCCAAACTTTTAACGTACTCTATCTCTTTTCTGACAATTTCTTTGGGTAATCTAAATTCAGGGATACCGTAAACTAAAACACCTCCAGGCTCATGTAAGATTTCGTAGATAGTAACATCGCATCCCATTCTCGCCAATTCAGCAGCAACGGTCAAACCAGCAGGACCGCTCCCAACAACAGCTATTCTTCTACCATTCCAAGGTTTTTTCTCAGGAATCCTTATTCCTCGTTGCATCTCCCAGTCAGCAATGAATCTTTCCAGATTCCCAATTGCCACTGATTCCCTTCTCCTCTTACACTTTGTTGAATCTGCTATAGGTTTAAAGTTCCTCCAAGAGCCGGTTTTGTTGATTATACTTGTTGCAACTTTTGCAACTTTAACGCTAATGCTACTTCTCATTTCATCACCTCATAAGCCTTCTTAGCAGCCTCAACGTTCTTCTTCCCCAATTCACCCTTGAATCGCTCTGAAACTGCTTTAATGACTGAATCAATTGAAACAACGCCTAACTTTGCTATAGCTCCAAGTAAAACTGTATTAACAATCGGTTTACCGATTATATCCAAAGCAAGCTTTGTTGCATCTATTGTTTTAAATTTTATGCTTTTATGTTCAATTTCCTTTGCAGAATTCACAAAAACGATACCGTTCTCTTTAACATCCAAATTTATCAGACCTAAAAGTGTTGGGTCTTGAATAACAGCCAAATCGGGCTTATAAATTTGGCTTCTTAGCCTTATAGGCTTCTCATCAATTCTACAAAAGGCTTGAACCGGAGCTCCTCTCCTCTCAACTCCAAAGTAAGGAAAAGCTTGGCAAAACAAACCATCTTTGAATGCTGCTATTGCCAATAGCTCTGCAGCAGTAACGCTTCCTTGTCCGCCACGTCCATGGAATGTGATCTCGTACATGGGCATCTTTACCACCTATCCCCGTCTCTATCTCATCCCTCATTTCCACCACCAATTTTCACGATTTATAATGGAAATTTAAGTCTTTTGGTTGTAACTAATTAACCATTACCAAAAAGTAATAAATACTAAATAATATTATTATCATTGTTGATAGTGATAGAGGGGTGTAAACCATGGTAATATTACTTGAGTTGAGCAGAGCTCAGCGAAACATTCTTTTAACTTTGGTGTACCTTTATAAATTAAAAAGAAGAAAAATAAAGTCTGAGGAAATTTCTGAGTACCTAAACATGAACATGGCTACCGTAAGAAACATGATGCAAAATCTAAAAATTTTGGGTTTTGTTAAAAGCATCACTGGTCCTAGAGGTGGCTATGTGCCAACGGAAAAAGCGTATAAGGCGTTAGCCATTACACCACCCGATGAAGCTATAAATGTTCCAGTGTATGTAAATTCAAAAAAAGTCGATTTGATTGTAGAGGGGATTGAATTTGCATCTGTTGGGAAGGAATCCACAGCAAAAATCAAAGCTTTTGGAGCAGATAAAGTAAACATCGGCGATGAGATTGTTGTTGGGCCTACTCCTGTAAATTTATTAGTTATACAGGGCAGAGTTGTTGGAAAGGATGACTTCCACATAGTAATCGAATTGGCAAAGGCTTGGGCTTTTCCTAAGGAGAAAGTTGAAGATTGCTTAAAACCTGTGTTCACTGCCGACCCAGATGAAAGCATAATTGATGCTGTTAAAACAATGGTCAAAAACAATGTTTCCTGTTTGCTTGTGTGTGGAGAGGATATGGGCTTCATCACAACAGAAGGGGTGGGAAGGGCTGTGGCTAAAAATGATATCAATAGTAAGGTGATAAACTACATAGAAGATGGATTGGTTGTTGTTAAAAAAGGCACAACGCTTTACGATGCATTTATACAAATGCACAAAAACCATGCCAAGGTTGCTGTTGTTGTTGATAACAAACCAATTGGGTTGGTAACTGACCACATGATTCTCGAGAAGTTGGTGTTAGATAAGGAGCAAAGCCAAGAGATAACAAACTGAAAAGGCTATTAATGGCGTTAATACCCAACTTACCATTATTTTTCTTATAAAGCTGAATTTGATTGTTTTCACACCCTTTAGCATTCCAACTCCAACTATCCCACCTATAATGCAGTAAGTTGTTGAGACGGGCATTCCCAACACTGTGAATATTAAAACGCTCAATCCTGCGCCAAATTGTGCAGAAAATCCAGAAAATGCATCCAACTTTGTAATCCCCTTTCCAACAGTTTCTATTACTCTGCTGCTCAAAGCCAAAGCACCTATAAATAGCAACATGCTACCAAGAAAGGCTGCTTGTAATGATGTTAGCAAGTTGTAATAGACAACTGGGCCTAAAGCCGTTGAAAGTTCATTTGCTCCAGTGTTGTAAGCAATAACAACTCCACTAATAAGTAACAGGAGTTTTAAATATCTTTCAACCTTAAACAGGGGCTTTTTAAGCAAAACCCTTTCCAAGATTATATACACAAAGATTGACAAAATCATCGCACCGAATGGTGAAACAAACCAAGATACAACTATGTTTACCAAGGTGTGAGCATTTATTTTCTCACCAAAGGCAAATGCCGAGCCGACTAAACTTGCTACAATCGCCTGATGACTTGAAACTGGTACTTTTCTCCAATTCGTTAAAATTATTGCTAAAGAAGAGCTTACCAACGCTAAGCTGATTATCTGAATGTTCAAGCCAACCAAATCCTCACCAACTGTCCTCATAACTGCTTGCCCATTTAAAAGGATTCCGAGAAATACAAAAACTCCCAAGATTCCAATTGCTCTTTTAAAGGTTAAAGCTCCACAACCAATACTTATTCCAAAGGCATTTGATGTGTCGTTAGATCCAATACTAAAAGCTATGAAGGCTGCAGCAATCACTGGGATTATTTCAAGCATGGTAAAAATTTGATAATACTTTTATATCTTTTCCCTTTTAAAATGTAACGTCACAATTTGTGTAAATCGTGTAAAAAATTGGAATTAACAATCCAATAACTCTAAACGCGTACGGCTGCAGAGACCAATTTTTCATAAATGCTGTCAATAGCTTCGTTAACAAAATCCATTGGATGTACCGCTTCAATACCTATACACGATCTGAATCCACTGGTAACGCCTACCAAATACGATTTTCTATTTTTAACATAAACGACGGGTGAACCGCCATAAACGGGATTGCTGAAGGGTTCTATCAAAAATTCATGAGCCTCATCTACTAGCACGTTTCTAATTCTAGATACGATGCCTCCTCTAACGACCACTCCTGAAAACAGCTTGTGATCTATTGGAACGTTGTAGTAACCTATTGTATATATGAATTCTCCCTCATAAATTCCCAATTTCTCCATTTTCTCAATATTTGCCACATCGTCATATGAGAAGCTGTTGTCCATAGCATACTTTGCAAGGGGATGTGATCTAAAAATAGGTATTACAGCGATATCCACCTCTGGATTCGGATGACACGTCCAAAGCTGTCTATCTCCCCACCTATCTTCTAAATCCAAATCATATCCAAATTCTGGTTCTTCTTGCGAATTTGAGACTATGAAAATGTATGGTAATCCCTTAAGGACGCTTTTGTTCGTCACAATGTAATAACTTCTCCTATAATTGTATAAGAAACCTGAAGCAATCCAATCTGGTTCTCCATTCTGGTCAGATACTATCCCTACAACACTGTTCAAAAATTTTGGATTAATCTTCATGGCTTTTTCACCGTTTACCTAATGTTTTAAAGATATGATTCCGAGTGCGCTTGCTGTTAGAATCGCTGCAACTATAAACGACATTGCAATAAACAAAACTCTTTCTTTCTCCTTTAGCATTGTTAAAAAAGATAGCCAAACTCCAATTACTGCAGCTAAGCAACTCAAAGCAATCCCAAGCATTGCAACTCCGTCGCCAGTATTCAGCTTTTCTAAGTACCAATGACCGTGTGGAACATTTTCTGCACACTCCTCCCAGATTGTATGAGCATCTTTACCCGCCCATAAGCTTGAAAGTAAACACTTTGAATTTACATAGTTTGTTTCAGAGGTGAAGTACATACCCATTCCTACTACTGAAACTATGACGCCAATTAGTGTCATCCAATACGCCACTTCTCCATATACTATTCCCGAAAGGGGAGGTTTTGGCTTTTCTTGACTGACTGACCTTACTACCATACCCACCACCCTACATAACTCCAAAAATTTCCAAACCCTTCATTATTAGTCGTATTCCTGAAATAAGCATAATTCCAATAATCAACCACCTTACAAAACCAGCTTTTACTTTTAACAATATTTTTGCCCCAATTATCGTGCCTACCATCAAGCCTATCATACATGGTACTGCGAACAAGGGAAATATCCCACCACCCATTATGTAGGGCCATACTGCCGCAGTATCACCAATCCCAATCAAGACCTTACTACATGCTGCTGAAACCTTTAACGGAGCCATCATAACTAGATTGAACACTGGCACCATCGCCCAACCTGCTCCCAATCCAAAGAGTCCCGAAATTAATCCTACTCCACAAAACATCAAAACTCCAAGCCATGAACGTGTAACTTCGTAGTTAACAACCCTTCCCAAAGATTCTTCCCAGTAAGCCATAGCCAGTCCAACTCTACTCGTAAAGCCGTCAACCTGTCTAACTTCAGGATACTCTATTCTCTGACCAGCAAAGACAAATATCATCGCTATGAATATCACCAATACTCCCAATCCAAGTCGGATGTATGCTTCACCAACCATACCCATCGTCTCTTTGACATATCCAGCGAGTAAAGCACCTATAACAGCAAAGGTAGCATATGGAACGGCAGCAAAGTAGAGCATTCGTATGTTAGCCAATCCACTTCTAAGGAATGGTCTTGCAGCTACCAATGCTCCTACCATTGCTACAAACAAACCTGTGGCCCTTATTATAAATGAATCTACCGGTGTGAAGCCCATCATAAGTGGTGTAAACACAACTCCGCCACCTACACCAGCTAGAACCGCTACGATACCAATTGCAATACAGATAGTAAGGAAAACTATAAAGAACACTGGAGCACTCATCCCCATTGTCGCATCGTTTTCTGCAGCCAACGCATTACCTTGTGACAGTAACAAAATTACAAGTGACATTATGGTTTTAATTCCAAAATACTTCATATTTAATTTTAAGAAATTCATATATGGCACCTCTAATAATAAATCAGCGCAATCCTATTTATATTTTACGAAAAGGAAATACTGAGTATTAAGAAAAATTAAATTGTAATCATTTTAGTTGAACAATTAAGAAATTAAATGATTAATAATTAAATTAGATTGAAAAAATATATTCAGAATATTGTTTATACAATAAAATTAAAAAGGCTGTGAAGGAATAAAACAAAAACTATTTGGACCAAAGGAAGGGCCAATCCTTAGACTTAAGAAAAACGTCAGGTTCAATTGTTATAGCCTTATAGATTCTTCTAAGGATGTTCAATCCCCTTGTAGCATATCCTGCCTTAAGCAACTGAACTTCCGCCATTTCTCACCACCAATTATTACTTAGCCTTAAATTATATAAACTTATTTATGAAAATTTAATCCAGTTTACTATAGCTGAATTAATAAAACTACATATTATTGAGATTTAAAATAACTCTCGAAATAGTATTAAAATTTAGGAACTAAAATTGGTGGCAGCAGATAAAAGAGATAAAAAAATAACTCACAATCGTTTCAATTATTTTTTCCACAAGTATGGCCAATCAGATTTGACAAAAACGTCTGGATCTATTGAGATAGCCCTATCCAGTTCAGACAGCTTCTCAATAATCACACTCCTTGGCTTTACAACAACTTTATTAACGATTACAACACCCAGCAATTCTCCTTTATTTATTTTACCGCTTTTCAATGGAAGAAAAACGACGTCTTCGACTTTTTCTATAATTTCAACCCTTTCAGGCTTTCCGTAGTGTACTAGAGATACGACAAAACCCAAAGCATGCCTAAATCTGCCTAAGAGGGTGATGACGGTTTCTTCGGGAAACTCTACTCCCTTAACCTTAATCTTAACTGGCTTACCCTCTTCGATTTCCACATCTTCATCGGCAATTAAAAGTTCCCAATAAGCTGCTGGACCTAAAAAATAACCTTTTTGTTCAATGTCTTTGGCAAATTTAGCATACCTCTCATCTTTTTTGCTTTCAAAATATGTAATTTCAACGGTCATAAATCACACCTTTAGTCAATTCAACTTCAAAAAATAAAAAATTTTACGTTCACTGGGATGTTGCAGTTTCTCTCTTAACACTTGCCGCCCAGGCTTTCAAGCCCTCGTATCCTTCAGTGCTCAACTTCTTGGCTAAATCATCTCTCAAAGCTGTGATTTTAATGAAATCAAGGAGGTTGTGGGCAAAGCTTCCGTGAATGAACGACCAGTAGATTGCTACAAAGACTACTCCGGTTGTAAGTATTATTGCAGTAACAGGGTCTGCATGGGGTATGGATGTGATGAACTTGGGCCATGCATCTGGGTCTCTAAACAATAAGTAGTAGTTAATGGCTGTTAGCACTCCAAAAAGTATCATTCTCTTGATTAATCCACCCTTTTCATGTTCTGCAACAACCACAGCCTTATCTAAGACACCCATTCTCGCCAACATCTTTCTCACGTTCATCATTGGTACTAACACGATTGGCGTAACTGACACCATTGCCAGAATCATTATTGGAAATACAAGCGAGTTAAGAGTCTCCACCAACACTGGATCCATTGAAATCCACCCCAATTTTTGCAAGTAGCCCGGGACTGCACAAGCTCTGCTTATTGTGACTAAAATCATAACCACTGCCATTGCAAGTTTTATGAAATAGGGCCTAACATAGGTTGTCCCTACTGCTCCAATTTGCACACCAATTAGTGATGCGGCGAGAATTAGCGTCGTAAGTCTGAAATCAACGGCTCCAAGCAAATACGCCCATGTCCATGTTCCAGTTGATCCCATAACAAATGCTACGCCCAACTCTGTACCGCTAGCAACAGTACTCGGTGCACCAATTATGTATATCATCGATGGTACACCAATAAAACCACCGACTGCAATTGTCGCTGCTAGGAATCCGGTAGCAAATCCAGTGGGAATCGTTAACCACAAGGACTGTCTTCTCCCAGCTACTTTGAACTCAATCATCGGTGGAAGTCTGAATTTTTGCTCGAGTTTTATAGCCAACTTTGGTTCTGTATCTTCAATCCCATATTTTCTTGATTTTAACACGTCTCTTAAACACAAAGCTGCAACTGTTGGGAGTATGACTAGAAATGCAATGCTAACGTACAAGTTTGTTCCAGTAACACCCAAAGTCTCTAGGATATACTTTTGCACCTGAATTCCTACCTGAACACCAAAGATTGCTGACACAGCCATTAAAATAGCAAGTTTAACGTCCAAATGCCCAACTTTTTTCCTCCTCCAAGCCCCAATCATTGCTTTGGGAAACTTGTGACACATGTTCGAAGCAACCGCTATTGGTCCAGGAACTCCAATGGACATCATACCTGGTGTCAACACAAAAGCTCCTCCACTGCCAATAAAGCCACTAAGCATACCCCCAAAGAAGCCAAGAGCTAACAGAAACAAAGCCTCGTATGCACCGATGTGTATAAACATGTCAGGCGTCATTGCTGCGCCGCCTGCCGCAAAACCACCCATCAATACCACCTCCATCTAAAACAGTGATAAACAACTGTTGAGACCCTCATGTCTTCAGCATTCTTACATTTCTCTAAATGTTCCAAATGTACCAAATTATTAATTACAGCTTCATAACTCACACCACTAGTTTCTCCAATTGCCATATCTCACACCTCAACTTCATATTTAGTTGTAATACTAGAGAAGATAAATGTTTTTGTTAAGGTATAATTTCTTTTATGTAGTTTTACTATTGTGTATTCAATAGTATGTACAAATACGACTTGTTACCATATTTTAAAATATGGTATGAAATAATTTTATAATTTATGTCGAAAGATTTAAAAACTATGAAGTTTAATTACATTCATGGCAACTAAACTTAAGAGAGTCTCAGTAGCAATCGATAATGAGACTAATAACATACTCGAAGAGCTTGCTAACAAGGAAAATAAAACCATTTCTGAAATAATAAGAGAAGCAATCGGACTCTATTCAAAACTTGGAGATGATGAAGAGAATATGATAGATATAAACAAGATTAAAGCTTATGACGAGTTACTGAGGGGAAGGGAACACATAATTTTAGACTTAGAGGTATGGATTGCTGTTCTCGATGAATTGAATGAGAAAGCTTCTGAAGAGTTTT
>QMZC01000086.1 GCA_003662995.1 Archaeoglobales archaeon | reverse complement strand
TTCTCACTGATGATGTTTGAATGTAGGTTGCTATACCAAGTACTTTTATTTCCAGAGGTACTTTGTTTCTCTCGAAGATTTTCAACTTCTTTACAATTTCCTTTACTTTTAGCATAATAATGCTTAATTTTAAGTATTTGTAGTTTTATGTAATGTGGACAGGTCTGCCGTTAGGTACAGCAATTTTTTATACTTGGGAATTCATTACTTTCACTATACAGGTCGTTGGACATCGCTAACACCTCTTTTTTAATTTTTAGCTGTTAATTTCACCCCCAGAAAATCCGCATAATGTTCTATGGCTCTTCTAATGACTTCAGAAATGGAATTGTGGGCTATTGGTTTGGAATATCGTTTCTTGAGAATTTCCTCGATTAATTGGGCGTGTTCAGGATAAATTGTGGCCGAAATCTGGATTTTATTCCATTTTGTTTGAATCCCCACCAATCACATCACCACCAAATTTACTTCAACTATAAAGTAATTAGGAAAGTAATATTTAAATACTTTGCGGTTGAAGTTACTTCATGGATAGGGTTGAAAAACTCTCTAAGGAGAGTAGAGAGAGAATTCTTCAAGCTCTTGTTTCGGGCGCCAAATCATGGAAAGAGACTAAAGAACTAGCCAAATTAGCAGACGCAACACTAGCAAAACATATAAAGGCTCTTCTTGAAGAGGGATTGATAACTGAAGAAATAGATAGAAAAGATAGGAGGAGGAAGATTTACAGACTGTCAGACAGGGGTTTAGAGCCGCTTAAGGAATCTTTCCTAGCACTCCTCATATTCTTCGAGATTGTTAAAATGTATTCTCATGCAAGATTTAAATGGATTGAATTGTGGACTCAGGAAGTTAAGAAATATAAATCAGGAGAGACAAGCATCCTACCTCTTACCAACAGAGATGAGCGTGAAGCTAAATTTATCATCGATGAAATGAAAAATGGTCTTTGTGGATTGTTTTTAGAAGCTACATTCAGGGGAGACAATTATCTTAGAGCACTCTTAAAAGCTCTTGACATGTTCCAAACGTTAATTGAGAATGATTTGATTTTCGGAGAAGATAGAACCTATCCATTTAAATACGCTGCCATACAGGTTCTCGATTCGAAACTAACAAATCTTGACTCACTTCCTGACACAGAAAAGATTTCAAGGATCGAAACAAAGTTAGAGCAAATCTTAACATTTAATTTAGGTAATATAAAAATGTATGATCAGGTCATTAACAAGATAGAGGGTCCTGAAGAAAGAAAATTCTTTGAAACACTTAAGAAGTTATCTGAGATGAGATTTGAGAGTCTTCTCAATGCACTTAAAAAGGTAGAAGATCCAATTCTGAAGGGAGTGATAAACATTGCATTGAAACGAGCTAAAGAGAATGTAAACCCATTAAGATCTTGATTGATACGCCTAAAGATGTCCAATTTATTTGATTTGATGTCAAGGTTACATAGGTTACATGAATAAGTTATTTTGATGTAACTGCTCTACTGCTTTTTTTGGATTAAAGAAGCTATCTCCTCGCTCCGTTGTATGTGGGTTACATCTCTTATAAGGTGCATGCCCTAATTTTTTTATGGATTGAGAATGTACGTGTAACCATGTAACCTTGTAACCAATGTAACCGTGTAACTATTTATTATTTATTTTATAATAATTAGTAGTATAATAATAAATACAATCTCCAAACCCCCCACCTTAGTAAGTTTTACAGACTCCAAGAAGAAAGAAAATTCAAAACCTCATCAACAGTTAAAGCTAACCCCTCCTTTACGCCATTCAAAGCATCTCTTAGAGCTTTGTCTCCAGTGACTAAGCAAGTTGCACTATTCTCCTCATGCAACAGGAGAGTGTAGACAAATATTGGTCTGTCTTTTCTATCCTGCACCTTTTTCTTTGCTAAATCTACCAGATCATCTCTAAGCTCTCTTTCAACAATCGAGACATTTGAATACGTGGCTAAAAATCTTGTAACTAAATCAAAATTTAGATTATTCCTTGTAAACACTTCTTTAAGCTCGTCATAAACGTATTCTGGGATTAGTATTTTAACACCTTTCTTTTCTGCCACTTCAAACAACTCAAATGGTTTACCTCTATACCTTATTGCAGAAAAGAGGACATTCGTGTCAATCACAATTCTAAATTTTATACTTTCTTTCAATCAGTTCACCTGAGACTTTTTCCCTCTCTTCTTCAAACTTTTTCAAATCAAATCCCTTTTCTTCAAGCATTTTTTCTAAATCTGATTTTATCATCATCCTGATTGCTTCCCTTACAACCTCGCTTCTGCTTTTGTATCTACCTGTTCTAACCTTGCTCTCAATATATTCAACTAATTCAGGTGTCAATTCAACACTTATGTTCATGTCTGTTAGTGGGCTAATAGAAAATATAAGGTTTTCCTAGTATATGCGATAAGTTTTATGTCATTTTATACGTATAGAACCACCATGGGAAGGCCGAATTTAAATAAAACTCGAATTAACATAACAGTGAATAAAGAAGTTCTAGAGGCTGCCAGGGAAGTTATACCCAACTTAAGCCACTTTGTTGAAACAAAGCTCTTAGAATTCCTTTACTCAATAAACCACCCTCTCACCACCAATTTTGAGTGGGGCCGCCGAGATTTGAACTCGGGTCTCCGGCGCCCCAGGCCGAGAGGATAACCAGGCTACCCTACGGCCCCGTTAAGAAAACTCTCCAAACAGGTTATTTGAAATTTATGATAACGTTTAGCATTCAAGTTTTGTTTTCAGTTCATCCAATAAGACACAAGCCTGACAGATGTTTTTTGATGTTGGTTCTCCGCATCTTTCGCATTTGTTAAGTTTGACTTGAGGATACAGTTCCTTCAAACATGGGATTAAGTTCTCAAACCCACGCATAATTGAGAATTTCCTGCCAGGATATTTGTTCTCAAATTCATAAAGAAAATCCCTTATCGCTGCTCTGACAGGAAAATAACTGTATGGGCATTCGTTCATGTCTTGTGGCAAACCATTTAGCAGTCCATAGATTACCACTTCTTTCTCATAAACTTCCCTCATCGGTTTGATTCTTAAGATTAGGTCCTCCTGCACCCTTTGAGGAATTAGCCTTGCTAATCGCTCTATGTCCCCATGTATGTAATTCAACATTATAGTTTGCGTTTCATCATCCAAATTGTGACCTGTCGCAAGCTTCGTAGCGTTTAATTCCCTCGCAGTTTTGTTTAGCAGATACTTCCTGAATACACCACAATAGCTACACGGCTTTTTCTCTCCAATTCTAACCATCTCGTCCAACGTTAAGCCAAAGTTTTCCTTGAAAGATACTATATGATGCTCAATTTCAAGATTTTTTGCGATATTCTTTGCAATTTCCACAGTAGGTGGTCTATACCCTTCGATACCTTCATCGATTGTTATTGCAATAAACTCAATATCTCTTCTCTTTCCATAAAGCTTGCTTAACACGAATGCAAGAACAACGCTATCCTTACCACCGCTTAAGGCTATTGCAATTTTATCGTTTTTTTCTATCATTTTATATTTGTTTACAGCATACTTTATTCGCTTCTCAAAATCCCTTATGAAGTGCTTTTTACAGAGATGTCTGTTTGAATGCCTTTGATATATCACAGCCTCTCCATTACACAAATCACAACTTAGCACAGTAAAAGTTAGATGGTTGTTTAATAATCTTTGTTTGTTTGCCAAAATTATTATACGACTACGTTTTGAGATATTATCAGTTTCTTTTCCATAGGCTCACCTGCGGGCGTGGTGCCTGTTTTGTACACGTTAACAGTATATTCTCCTTTTGGCACTTTTTCAATCTTCACCGCAATCTTGGAAAAACAGATACACTTGCAACCAATTCCGCTCCAGACCTCGTATATGTTTATTGTGGAGTCTTTAATCTCATGTTCAAGCCTGACCTTTCTGCAACAGAGGTGAGAAATTGCCCTTGAATAGACAATTTGATTTTTAAATCACTTCAATTTTTGGTTTCTCTTCTTTATTGAAAGATTTTGTTGTGTTGGTTGCATTGCCAGTTACCGCACATCCTTGTACCGTTGATTCAACTATAAAGTTTTCTTGGGGATATAACGCCAAAGATGCCACCAAGTAGCAAATTATGCCAGCTAAAAAAGCTATGGCAATGCTAAGTAAAATAATTTTAATATTCATGATTTTGAGCAATTTTTGTAGAATTTAAGTGTTTTGATTTTGTATGATTCATTTAAGTTGCATATATAAATTCACAAAAATACTATGTTCTAAAAAATTTCTCCAAAAACTCTTTCTCCCTTCTCAGCTCCTCAACCTTATCTTGGAAATACAATCTCCTGTAACCCAAATCATCAAGCTCCACTGTTATTATTTTATCGTAACCGAATTCTACGAGTTCTTCCAGTATCATCGCCACCCTTTTATCTTTCCTCGCCGATACATGCCTTCCCTTTTCATCAAAACTGCTAACATGTACATTTTCAATTCTATCAGATAGCAACTCTATAAATCTATCAGCGTTTTTGTTTTTTAACGCATGATTTACATCAAATGTGAATGAAATGTCATAGTACTCAACGAACTCAAAAATTTCCTCAGGTGTTCTACACAAGTTGTTTATTCCGTTCTCAGAATTCTCAATTGAAATTCTTACGCCTTTAATTTCAGCATACTTCTTCATAACCCTAACGTAATCGTGCAACGATTGATAATCTTCATCTACAGGCTCTCTCGCAGCACTCCGCTTTCCAGCATGGAATGTCATTAAATCAGCTTTGATTTTCTTTGCTATGTAGATGGAGAACAACCCCTCTGTTATCGTAACTTCTCTAACCTTGCGGTTTATAGACGCTGGATTTAGGTCTAAAACAGCAGAGTGTACTGCATTTTTAAAATTTTTAATGGATTTTAGTTTGTTCTCATCCTTGTCAATCCAGAAATGCGGGGTTTCAACCCAGAACTCTATGCCGTCATATCCGGCTTTTTCTATTGCTTCACTAATTTTATCCACTGTGCATTCGTAGAGGAACATTGAAGAGAACAATATCGATACCATAGCCTTCTTTATAATGTAGAGTTTATAATACCTTTTAGCTTTCGATGAAATCTTGTAAACTACCAATTCTTCCAAACAGCACGGTAAAAATACTTGAGGGGGATGAAAGAAGATTTGCTTTTTTCAACAAAATTAAGCAACATAAAAACATTCACCCGAATAAACTCTCGTTTTACCATTCAAAATTAGCCCACCATCCTCATCAATTCCAGTTGCCTTTCCTGAATATTTTTTACCTCCAACACTCACAACAACCTCCTTTCCGATTGTATCCGATTTCTCAATCCACTTCTTCCTTATCACCTTCCATTCCCCACCAATCAGCATTTTGTAATTTGAGCTGAAGTTCTTGATTATGTTGCAAAAGACATCCAACAAAGATACATCCTTGAATTCTTTAATCGAAATAGCTTTATCCTTCAGCTCATCCGGAATCTCATTTTTAACGTTCACACCAATGCCAACAATTACCAATGGCGATTCAACTTCGCCAACAATCTCACACAAAATTCCGCAAACTTTTTTTTTGCCAATTAAAACGTCGTTGGGCCATTTTATTCTTGCTTTCAATCCCAATTCGTTTAAAGCATCGCAAACAGCTAACCCAGTTGTCAACGTTATTTTTGGCACATCATCTATTGACAAACCCGGCTTTAAAGCTATTGAGAAGTAAAGCCCACCATAATCACTGAACCATCTCCTCCCTAACCTTCCCTTACCAGCACTTTGCCTTTCAGCAAAAACCAAGATATTACTCGCTCCTTTTCTTTTTGCTACCTCGTTTGTCGAGTCAATTTCTTTGTAATAGTAAATTTTATCAATTAAATCACTTCCTTTCAGTGCTAAAGCAACTTCGTAAACAGAAATTTCAGGTTTTTTCAATAATTTGTATCCTTTACCCTTTCTTGTCTCCACTTTATACCCCATTTCCTTTAATTTAGCAATAGCCTTCCAAATTGCTGTCCTGCTAATTCCCAATTCTTTGGCTATCTTGTGTCCAGAACACCACTCACCAATCATCTCAATGAGCTTTGTGGTGTAGTCCTTTGAAAGCTCAACTTTATAGTAGTTCATGTTTAACTCTTAAACACCCTTCCTCCTCGTCAAGGATGCTTGAAACAGAATTGCGATTCCCCAGACTGCTGTGATGTAGTGGAACCACCATCCTCCCCCAATCACTAAATTGATTATAAACAACAGTAAGTTAATCAGTAAAAAAATGAGTATGTGCAACTTTAAAGCTATCTCAGCCTTTTCCATGTTACCTTATTGTCTTTGTTCACAATCAACCTTTAGCAACACCTAAGGGCAATAGTTTTGCCACCAGCTTTGAAATTCCTGCCCTATGCACAACATCAACAACGTCATCACTCATCTTGTAAGCTTGTGGCGCCTCTTCAGCCAGCAACGCTCCATGTGTGGCTTTTACGTAAATTCCTTGCTTTGCTAAGCTTTGCTTGACAACATTCCCCCTCAACTTTCTTTTTGCAGCAGCCCTACTCAAAACCCTTCCACTTCCATGACAGGTTGAGCCAAAGGTTTCCTCCATTGCTTTTTGCGTCCCAACCAAAACGTAGCTCGGCGTTCCCATACTTCCTGGAATCAAAACAGGCTGTCCAATTTTTTTGTAGTCATCGGGAATTTCCCTTGTATTTGGACCAAAAGCCCTTGTAGCACCCTTTCTATGCACACAAACCTTGATTTTCTTGCCATCAACTCTATGCTCCTCAAACTTTGCAATGTTATGGGCAACATCATAAATCAATCGCATCTCTAAGTCATCGCTACTCATCTTAAACTGCTTTTCAAAAGTCTCTCTAACCCAGTGGGTTATTATCTGCCTGTTGCACCATGCGTAGTTAGCTGACGCAGCCATTCCCGCAAAGTAATCTTGTCCCTCTTTACTGTTTAGTGGCGCGCAAGCAAGCTGCCTGTCTGGCAGAGAAATTTTGTACTTCTTAACAGCTCTATCCAAAACCTCAAGGAAATCGCTGCAGACCTGATGTCCTAAACCTCTGCTGCCACAATGAATCATGACCGTTACCATCCCCTCCTCCAATCCCATAGTTTTTGCCGCCTCCTCATCAAAAATCTTATCGACATATTGAACTTCCAAGAAATGATTACCACTTCCAAGTGTTCCAAGTTGAGGTTTACCCCTATTCCTTGCCTTTCTGCTTACAACCTCTCCTTTTCCACCCTCTAAAGCTCCATTTTCTTCGCAATGCTTTAAATCTTCTTTATACCCATAACCATTGTTTACAGCCCACTTTGCCCCTTCAACAAAAATTTCATCCAATTCGTTGTCCGTAACTTTTAACCTTCCCTCACTCCCAACTCCAGATGGTACTGCAACAAACAAGGCATCTATCAACTCTTTAATCTTACCTTTGACATCATCAACCTTCAAGTTGCTCCTCAAAAGCCTTACACCACAATTTATGTCAAATCCCACACCGCCTGGCGAAACAACACCGTTTTCCAAATCAAATGCAGCCACGCCACCGATTGGAAAACCGTAGCCAACATGGACGTCAGGCATAACCAATGATGCTTTTTGAATCCCTGGCATCGTAGCAACGTTTGCTGCCTGCTCTACAGCATCCTTTTCCAAAATCCCCATCAATTTTCTATTTATGTAAAAGTAAGCGGGAACTCTCATTCCCGGCTTATAACCCTTAGGCAACTCCCACTTATAATCTGTAACCTTCTTTAGCATGTTTTCCATTCTATCACCCTTTGATGTTTCAAGGGCTTTCCTTAAAACCCTTTCTAATGTTACATGCAAATCTTAAAAACACCAAAAGCATTGTTTGATTTGAATGAAGTTGAGGGGCAAACATTCAAAGATTTTTTTGAAGGATGAAGTGTTAGTTAAGAAATTTAATCCACAATTAGCCTACAATTTCTGGAAAGAGGCTTATTTTCTAAGCTTACTCCAACCCTTCCAATTCGTTCCGAAGGTTTATTCAATAAAACCTCAAAAATTGGAGATTGAGATGGAGTTTTTGAATGGAGAATATTTGTTTAATTGGTTTAAGTTGGCGAAAAAGGAGAAGAAAGAAGAAGCTTTAAAGGTTTTAATAAGATGTTTGGAGAAATGCTATTTGTTGGACAAACTTGGAATTAGAAAGGAAGAGATGACACATCCAGATAGACACATCATAATCGTAAACGCCAAACCTTACTTTGTAGATTTTGAAAGGGCACACTTTGTGGGTTTGAACAGAAATGCTGGGAATTTAACGCAGTTTGTTATGTATTTTGCGAAGATTGATCAAAGCAAAAGTAAAATCAACATCCAAACCCACTTAATTGATGTTTTGAGGGAATACAAGCAAAACGCTAATGAGGAGAATTTTAGGAGAGTTTTAGAGGCACTTGGGTTGGGGTTTGGTTAGTACTAAGTCAGCAAATTGTTTTAGCTTAAAAACCAAAAATTAAAGCTTTGTTAAGAAATCAGCAACACTTTCAGCCATCACATCAAACTTACCGAAGTAAAAGTGATCTGTTTCCAATTCAATAATTTCTTTGGGATTTGAAGCCCTTTCAACCAATTTTCTTGAATCTTCCAATGAAACAATCTGATCATTTTTTGCAATGATAAAGAGCTTTGGAACTTTGCAATCTTTAAATTCAACTTCGTCTATCTTGGGAATAGGTGACAAATACACGGCAGCGTCACATTCATCTGCCACGTTTGAAGCTATTACACTACCAAAAGAATAGCCAAAAATAGCAACGAAATCATGTCTCTCTTTTAAATATCTCACACAAATACGTGCATCCTCTATTTCTCCAATTCCATTTCTAAAGGGTGTTTTATAGTCAAAGGACAGTGTGGAAAAATTTTGCCCCTTTACCTCATTAATCACCCTCTCAAGCCGTACATCAAACCTACTTCCACCCATTAAGGGGTGAGGTGGGCAGAGAAGTAACGCCCTCTCCCCCACAACATCGTAGCTTGCCCTAATTGAATCAATTACAATTTCCATTTTTTTTTCCACCTCTTTAGCTTTTTATCCTCTCTTTAATCTCTCCTCTATCTCCTCAATTGCCTCTACGGCTGAATCCCTAACATCTACATTTTCGCTTACAAGCAAATCTTCTAAAAATTTTATATCAGCCTTGTCCCCTATCTTGCCTAATATTAGAGCTGCATCCTCCTTAACCCTAAAATCTCCATGCTTCAACAACTCCCTGATTTTGGGCTTGGCCCCTTCAACAATTTCGGGATTCTCCTTAAACAACTTCTCAAGCAATAGCATTGCCCCAATTCTAACCCTAAGCATTGGATGTGTCAATAAATCCCCAACAACCTTTGCATCAGACTTTGTTTTAATATCTTTCCTCAACTCTTCCACCAACCCCTCTCTGAGCATGTATGCGTAGTAACCAAGTTTGTAGTCGTAGTACCTGTCCTCTTTCAGGGCATTCAAAATCTTGTTCTCATCAATTTCACCGGTCAGTTTTACTCTGCCGTTCACGATTAGTGTTGGAATGGAGATTACGTTGTGCTCCTTGCTCAGCTCCCTAAAATGTACAGCATCAACAATCCTCACTTCTATCTTGGGATTGGCCACTGCAAATTTCGTAACTATGTCAACTACTCTGCTACAATGAGAACAAAACGGAGATGTAAAAGCGATTATTTCTCCACTCACAGCTTTAATGTCACTCTCCAGCTCTCTAAGCTTAACATCTCTGTTTGAAATTACGTAAACCAGTCTTGCAAACTCCTCCAGTTTTATCGGAAGACATTGATATACAATTTTGATGTCACCACTTCTTATTGTCACGAATTCTTCAGATTCATCCACATCGTAGCTGATTTTACTACTAATCTCACAAAGTTTTTCAGCAAATCCAATAAACGTTTTTCTCATCTCTTCATACTTACCAATAACAATATTGACTGGATTTTGAATGTTTTTTAGCAATTCTTTAAACGTCTCCATTTAGTGATACTATATTTGGGTTTATTTAAAATTGTTGAACGGTGTTATTGATTTTTTGTATTTTGTGAGTGCTTATAATTATTGTTCAATATAATTCAGGATGGGCATTAACACAAAACCTGCAAGCACAATATTAAATTAGTTGTTATCTACTTTACACATGCTCAACCTCCTAAGCTGCCCTGAGGAGTGGCAAGAGTTTTTCGAGAGCTATTATCAAGATGAGATCAACAAAATCGCCTACAAGATACAATCTGGTGAAAAAGATCAATCCCTAAACGTTGATTTCCTCAACGACTTGGTTATTTATAGG
>QMZC01000085.1 GCA_003662995.1 Archaeoglobales archaeon | reverse complement strand
TTCTCCAACTCTTCAATGGCTAATACCGCTAAATAAGTTGTACACATTCCATTTTTTGAGTCCGTGTCATCGATGCCTATCCAGAGTCTCATTAAAACGAGATTTTGTTTGAGATTTATTAAGATTTGATGTTGCGTTTGGTTTAAATTTTATCAACGATCCATCAAACTCGAATTTTCCAAAATGCGACAAGTGTACATATCTGCTAAAAACAACAAAAATTTAAACTCAAAGTATGTATTAATACCGAGGAAAAATGAAACTAGAATTTAGAGAACCCGGAAAAACGTATAATCGCGGAACGAGAACGATTCCAGCACATGTTATTGAAGGTGTAGTTTTTATTGACGATGAGCACGTATTAAGTTTTGAATTAGTGATAGTGGGATTATCACAAAAGAAATTTGACATAAATTTAAACTTAGAAAAACACCCTATGAGTAAGCATGTTTATGATTTTTTTAGTAATATACTGAAAAATAGATCAGAAACGATGACAGGTCTAAGTGAGTACGGAAGGTATACTTCTGATAAATGCCCAATATATGCTCAGTGGAGAGTGAAAAAAGAAGTTTTACCTGAAATTCTTGAAGAAATTGAAAAGAAAATGAACGTAGAGTGGAGAAAAGCAATAGAGAAAGCGTTGGAATATTTAGAATATTGAGAAGGGGGCAAGGTCATGTTTAGCTGGAGAGGAAAGCCAGAAGGTGGGACAGAACACGAGAAATTGATGGAGATATTCTTAGACAAGGCTATAAAAATAGAGGATTTACCTCAAATTAATGTAACGAGTGAATATCCAATTCAAGGAACTTTGAAACTGAGGGTGGATTTTGGAATGACTGTTATAGAGGAATATGATGAATTTGAAGGAATTATAATACCTCACAAACATTATGTTCTTTGCTTCGAGATAGAAACGGATTGGAGAAAAGCTATTTGTAAAGTAGCAAATTATACCTTCGCAAATAGAGGTCGAACAACTCCAATTCAACAAGTGTTCTTCATAGTTAAGGGGAACAAAATTGGAATTGATACGTACAAAAAATTAAGAGAATGGTTAAACGATATGGAGAGGGTAGGAAAACTTAGATTAAGATGGTTTATTATTTTTTTAGACAAGGAAGAAATGTACGAACTCAAAAAAGGAGGGAAACTAAAATTGATCAAATAGTTTTGAATTTTAGTTTTTGGGCTTTTACCTCTGTCGGTGAGACGATCTTGTTTGTTTTGAAGGTAATTATTTAAGATTAAAAAAGAAACAATGGATTTACATTGTCAATAGCTGTTTTAGCTTAATTACATCTTAATTGCATCGAGCATAGTTTGTATTAACAACTGAAATCATTGAGAAATTACTTAGTCACGGACAATCTTGGCGGATAAGATTTTGGCATTGTCCAGCTCCCATCACTCCAAGAGGCTTTCAAGAAGTAGCCTCTTGAATACCAATGATATTCGGGAAGAAATGTGATTGTGAGGTCATAGGTTTCTCCACTCTTAAGATTTACTACAAAATTCTGTGTTTTTGTAATTGTGTCAGGTGTGCCTTTGTTGTCATGTATAACCTTCAACGTTACTGTACCATCATAGCTACCCCCTACTGCTTGGATGATTACATAACCTGTAACTACTGTGTTCTCTGGAATGCTCGTCACTTTAACGCCGTTAGCTATCCAGTATGCATCCATTACATATAGTGTGCCTGTGCCTTGCACCTGAGTTGGTGTTTGGGTTGGCGTATAGGTTGGGGTATAGGTATATATTGGAGTTGGCTTGATTACAGAAAGTCGTGGTGGATAATAACTCTCCATTGTCCAGCTCCCACCACTCCAACTTACTTTTATGTAGTATCCTCTTGAATATGAATGATATTCAGGTGTGAATGTTAATTCAACTGTTCGACTTTGTTCAGATGAAAGAGATACATAGTAATTTCGTGATATGACTGTGGTGTCAGGTAAGCCTTTATTATCTTGTTTGACTGTGACTGTAACTTCTCCATCATAATTCGGGTTTCCAGTGATTGTAATAAACGCATGAACTAATGTTGAGGGTTTAACAGAATAGACTCTATTTCCGTTTGCCACCCAATACGCATCAGTTATTCCAAGACTTCCAGCAGGAGTATAGCCCGCCAATTTCTGTTTTATTTTCTCTTTAACTATTTCAACAACATTAATCCTTTTCGTGGTTTCAAATGGAATATTTAAAAAAATTATATGAGCATATCCTTTAATCTTAACATCCAGATATCCATTTCTTTTTACTATAGACAAAGCCAAATCGTCAAAATTTTCAATTTGATTTCGATAAAGCCTATGTGTAATTTCTTTGGTGATACTTGACTGAGGAGGTATAGAAAAATCATCAATATGTCCATTTCCCATATAGATACCATTCATATAAATCTCATAATCAATTGAAGGGACATACAAAGGAATGAAGCTCGGATTGCTGATCTCTAACTGAGCTGATAGATCTATTGAATTTACAACCGAAAGTAAAGCGCCTATCAAATTTCCTATTAAAACATCGTATAAAGTCTCCAAATTTGGTTTAACTTCAACATTTGAAATACCTAAATTTTCTAACCTGATGGAAACACTGCTGTATGAAATGTAAACGAATGATAGTCCTCCAAAAACCAAGAGTATCAATATTAGGGCATAGATTGCTTTACGCATTCTACACACCTCTATACTTTAGATGAATAATAATTACTAATAATAATTACTAATAATTAACTATTTTTACTTATTGCTTATAATTACTTATAGTTTATAACAATTTCGATTTGTTTCGCAGTCTGCACATTCCATAATCAACAAATAAAATAGGCAATAGAACTCCCAATACTTGCAACTTAGCCGATTTCTTAATTGCTGATAAGCCCAGAATTTCAATCTTACCTCTTTGTATATATTCTCAACCTTGTAACCGCGCCATAATTTAGAATACGTTGGATTAAATCCCGAATGATATGAGCAACAGCTTTAAAATCTCAATTAGCACAAATTCAACTCTTTCCAAGCCCTTCTAATCTCATTTCCCGCCTCCTCAAATTCAACTACCTTAGCCTTAACAAAGCTTGGCAAAAGGCGATAGTACGATTTTTCTCTGTATCTCTCATCGCCAAGCACGAACAAAGCCTTGTCATCTTTACCCCTCAAAGCTCTTCCTAAAGCCTGACTTGCCCTTTGCAAAGCTGGAATGACGTAAGCGTAATACCAACCCTTCTCCTCTCCATAAAGTTGCATGTAATAGTCGATGTAAAGCTTCGTCCTTAGATTGGCTTTATCGAATGGAATGCCAACCAAAAAAATACCCTCTAATTCTCTACCAGGGAAGTCTGCACCTTCAGCAAACCTACCAGTCATTGTGGCTATCAACAACCCATTTTCTGATTTTTTAAAGTCTTCAAGGACTTTTCTACTCTCATCACCGCTCATTCCCTGTTTCTCAACAAAAACATCTTTTCCCTTCTTTTTAGCAATTTTTAGCACATCTATCAACAACTCCTCTTGAATTCTGTAACTTGCCGAGAAAATGGCTAAGTTCGCATCAATGCTCAAAAAACGTTCAATTAATTCTAAATACTTTTCTTTATCCTTTTCATCTAACTCCTCTCCCTTTGTACTTATCCCTTTGACAATCAGCGTTCTGCTTTTGCCAATTTCTGTGTCAAAACTTTTTCCTTTCCAGTTTTCAAGTCCTATTGTTTCTGCAAAAGCGTTAAGTGGTTTTAGCGTACCAGAACAAAATATGCACGTTTTAAAGCCTTTCCACTTTTCTTTCAAAATCTCTGCACTCCTCATGTCCCATCTTTCAATTCTGAGGAGGTTATTCTTTTCAGCAGTAGCGATAAACGTAACTCCTCTAATCCCTTCACACTTCAAAGACTCGATGAGGAAGTTTGCTAAATGATAGGCACTTGATCTGGGCATCTTCCCCTCATCAAGTCTTCTCTGCCTTATTTTTTCTCCACATCTCCGAATGTCATTTAGATACTCTTCAATCCCAATCGTAAAGTCATTGATGCTGATAACTCTCTCCTCCTCTTTCATTCTCATGTCTTTCAACAGTTCGCTCGCCCTTTCAAACAACAATTCCACAGCCTCCTTCTCTTCGAAGGCTTCAATTGTTTCAAGTTCTTTAATCGCATTCTTAATTGTGTTCAGCGTTATTTCATCGGAATTCAAGCTACCGATAAGTCTTAGGTTGTGTGCCTCATCAACAACTAGTATACTTTCATCAAAAGGTATTATACTTTTAATAACCCAGCCCATCGGTTCATGCACAATGTAGTTGTAACTCAAGGAAACAACGTCAGCGTAAAACAGCAACTCCCTTTGCAGATAGTACGGGCAAACCTCCGCTTTTACGCATTCATCAATTATCTCCGAATACAAAATCGGTTTACTTGGATTTATCTTGTAGTATTTAAGATTTTGATAATAGTAGCAATCTTTTCTCCTCCTTCTACACAAATAGGCTATTGACTCTGTATCGTCCATCTTCTTATCCCTTGCAAGCAGACACATATCCTTCTTGCCTCTGAACGAGAAGCCGAAGAAGTTTTTGTTTAATTTGTCATTAATGACCCTAAGTTCTTCAATGGGTCTGTCAGCCTCATTTCCCGTCCTTACAGCCCAGATTATAGGATATTGCAGAGGTAACAAAGCTGTTAGAATTATAGCAGTCTTTCCAAAACCCGTTGGGGCGTCGAAACACAAATTGTTGTCAATATTTCTTTTTATGAACTCTAAAGCCTGTTTTTGCCCTTTCCTAAATTTATATGGAAATTTCATAATTTTAATCTTTTTAATCCTTACCTATTCTTGCTGCAATCAAATCCGATTTGGTTCGCTCTATGGCATTCCTTCCAACATCAAGTTTAACTCTTAAGTTTGGTACAATTTTGTTCGGAAAGCTGAATGAAATCAATTCAGAGTAAATTTCCTCCATAAACTTGATCATTAGCTTTGCCTCATCAAATTCACCATTTATTAGTAAATCTAGCGTGTACCTTCTTAGTTCCCCAATCAGATCAGCCAGACCTGTGAGAATTGTCGGAATTTCAACGTTTAGCTTTGAAAAGTTAAAATTCAAATTCCTTTTTGAGATTACATGATAAAAGCAGTAAGCCTCAACCAATTCCTGCATTGCGTCAAAGGTTATCTGGTAATACACCATTGGATATCTTTCCTTGTACCTTACAACTTCATCCAAAATCTCCAATGCCTTGTTTAAATGATTTTTAGCATCTTCCTTAGAATGAATTGCTGAAATGGCCTTAGTTGCATTAATTCTCATCTCTCTCGACAGCCTCAAAAGTTCTTCTCTTGCCCTCTCAACTTCAGTAAGCTTTATTTTAAGCTCCTCAAGCTTCATGCTAACAACACAACCCTGCTTATTGGTGATTCATCCTTAATTTCATAGCCCGTAAGCTTTGAAAGCTCTTCTGCGAACAACTTCACGTCAGCATGCTCTGGCATTGCAGTCTTTGGCAGTCTCAATCTTGAATATCCCAAATACATGTACGCTTTTGCCTCAATAAATGTAGGTGAGGCTTTTTCAATTAATTTGACGTAATTTTCAGCTTTCATGTTGTAGCCTTTAATTAAAGTTAATCGCAAAACTGTCCTTCCATCCTTATCGCTCAAAATTTTTAGACTTTTGTTTATCTCTTCCCAATAATTTTTTGAGGGTTTGTTTAATAATAAATGGCTCTCCTCACTGTAGGCTGTTAAACTTATGTACAATTGATAGGGTTCAATCTTCTCAATAACCTCAGGATTTGTCCCGTTTGAAACTACAAACGTCGTAAAACCCCTATTTTTGTATTCTTCAATTAATTCATCCAGCATTGGGTATAAAGTCGGCTCTCCAATCAAGCTTATTGCTACCTGGTTGGGTTTGTACGCTTCTTCAAGTTTCTTTTTGTTCACATTTGGTGTTCCATGAAAACCGCTAAGCAACCTGTGTTGAGCTTTTATGCTTTCTTCAACGATGAATTCTGGTTCATCCCAACCTTCAAGCTTGTCTAACAACTCCAAAGGTCTCCAGCAGTAAATACAGCTCTGGTTGCACATTAAAGCGGGAGTCATTTGTAAGCAACGATGAGATTTTATGCCGTAAAACTTCTGTTTATAGCAAACACCCCTATCTTTCAATGATTTTTTAAGCCATAGGCACGTTTTTACAGCAGAATGCCTACCTACGATTTGATAACCCTTCAAATCCTTGAGCAGTTTCTTGCTGATAGTTATATCCATCAAAACACATTTGAATGAAAGGTATATAAATCCATTCTTGCAAAATGTTTAAAAGTTCTACAACTAAAAAACATCAAGCCGGGGTTGCCGAGTGGTAAGGCGATGGCCTGCTAAGCCATTGGGCTCTGCCCGCGTGGGTTCGAATCCCACCCCCGGCGCTTGTAATCATTCCAAACAAATCCTAACAAAAAGTGATTGAGATGGATAAAATTACAGATGAAAATAAAACTGTATCCTTCTTAGTTAAGCTTCCTGGGAGTGTGGTAAAGATTAAACGCAGTATCTCAGCTACTTCCTAAGTGCTTTAGGTTTATCAAAGAATAAATGAGAATCCAGATTGAACATGAACTGGAGAGAACACCCTATTCAGAGCATTAGAACCTTATCACGACAAATTTAAGGTGGTTATAACATGTGAATTACGTCTTGGAAGTTGATAACAGAATTCAGGGGGTCGAATCCCCCAGGCCCACGTTGATTTCTTTGCTATGGGAGTGGTTTATTGAGCAGAGAGACTCTAAGAGTTTTGTTTCTACAAAGTGGCTTAAATTGGATATAACTAATTACATAACTCTTGGGTGTACGTAGTAACTGTTAAAATTCATAATCAACAATATTGGAGTGGCTAAACATTTTTACATCGCTATTGAGTATCGTCTGTTTATTGCTTAATTTAACTCTCGACTTAAAGAGGGGATGAGGGATTTCAGAACAATTTTCTTAATAGTTTCTTTTAGTTTAGTTCAAAGTAAACAGATAGTCATTAAATCTTAGAAAAACCAATAGTGTTGTTGATAATGACTTCTTTTATCTTGCCCTCATCGACCAAGTACTTCAAGCATGCAAGGGTTTCGCCTATTGCCAATAGCTTGTCCCAACCCTTTAGTTCATTAAAATTACGATGCCAAGAAACTTTTTCTGCAACCTCAACGGCTTTCATTGGCTTTTCATCCAAAACTTGAAAAACTTCATCAATTCTACTCCTATAATGCTCTATTAGCTCTGAAATTCTCTTTTCAGGATTTTTTATAGTTTTTTCGTGGGCTGGATAGATAACATCAATTTCAAGATTTAATAGCTTGTTTAAACTCTCTATCTGGTCTTTCATCGGATTTTGCGAATATTCAGGATAATATCCAACATGGGTGGTTGTGTCACTTAAAACCAGATCTCCAGCAAAAAGCAATTTATCTTTGTAGAAACACACGTGTCCTGGGCTATGCCCAGGAGTAAAAATGACATTAAATCCAAAAATCTCATCAATCAAACAATTTACCTTAGCTCTTATTTCCATTTTTTGTTTTTTGCTTTCCGTAGTCAAAGCGCTTGCCAATGGCTTTATAAATTCGAATTCAATTCCGTACTTGTCCATCCAATCCATGTAAGGCTTGAAAAATCGCTTTGGATTGACGTACATCTCTAAAAATTTTACATCGTTTTCATTCATGTATGCATCAATTTCCTTCCAAAACACCAATCCAACATGATCAATATGGTGATGGGTGATTAGGACATCCTTAATATTGCCAACTTTTTCATACAATTCCTCAGCATGCTCATTTGAAATGAATCCAGCATCAATTAAGACTGGATTAGTTGAAGTATCAACCAAATACACGTTTGCAAAATCAGGAGCATTTTCAAGCGGTAGTCTTACTTTTATGACTTCAATTTCCATAAACTCAAGCTTCGTTGCAGAATTAAAAAAGTTACTTATAATTCCTTAAAATAACATAACTTTGTGAAGGGTATAAGGTTTGAGAGGCAACTCTTACACAAGCTGTGGGATAACGGCTTTGCTGCTGTAAGGAGTCCAGCAAGTGGCGGAGCAATTTCATATCCTATGCCAGATATCATAGCAGGCAACGGCAAGCGTTTTATTGCCATCGAAGTTAAAATGCGAAAGTCTTTGCCCCTCTACTTAACACAACAGGAAATTAAGGATTTGGTTATGTTTTCCAATTTGTTTGGTGCTGAACCGTTTGTAGGCATAAAAATTCCGAGAAGTGACTGGAGATTTGTTAAGATATCGCAATTAAAGATGACAAAGAAGGGATATAAGGTTGATGATGAAGTTTACAATTTATCCTTGGACTTTGACGAGTTAATAGGAAAAAGCATTCAGAAGAGGTTGGAATGATGACAGTTTACGATGATACTTGCTCCTTTCAAGCATTTCTGTTAATAATCTATCTACAATCAACTTATTGGTTTATATCCAACTACCACTTCATCCAATATTGGGGTTTTCGTGTCATCATTGGTGGATAGTTCAGCCTTCCATTGCACGTATCTACCTATGATGTTTAAGCTTTGCAAATCGAATTGTATTCCATCTGATGCTTTGCCTACGTACATCCACACAGGTGATGTGCTTGTTTCTGTAAAACTCTCGTTTGATGCCCTTACGTAGAACGTTATATCTATACCACTACTAATGCTCCCATTCCAGCTAAAATAGATTATTGATGAATTTTGAGATAAATCCTTAACCTCTGAAGTGTAACTTCCTTCTGTTACATAGCCAATAACTTCTTCATTGCCTATGAATACCGATGGCTCTTGGGATGCATACTTTCTGACAAAAATCCAATCAGCATATAAAGGTCCAAATCCCTTGTGCTCGACAAAACCAACTTTTGAATACCCTGTAAATTGGTAACGTGGTGACACACTCCTACTCCACTTCAATTCATTGTTTATATACATTTTGAAGCTACTTGGCAAGACATCTACCCTTATCCTATACCACTGGCCATTTGAAATTGAGACTGGAATGTGCTGGTATCTCCAACCCTCGTCAGAGTCAAATCTATAAGGTCTAAATATGTCTCTATTGCCCCCAACGTAAAGTTCTAAGCTCCACCAGTTTCCATCATCTCTATAGTGGAAGGCAACACTTCCCGCAGAATTGCCATCGTATATGTAAGCCTCAACAACGTACGATTCCAAGTTGAGATTGCAGTTGATAGGTATGGCTAAATGCTTGTAGTTTGTAGCAGTTCCGGGAAGTAGCTTTAGAACTTCTTTTCCACCAAATGTGGTTGCCTGAATATTTGCATCAATACTTGTCCAATCAGAAATATCCCCATCATTGAAATCGTCAAAGAAGTCGAAGGTTAATTGGCCATTGCTTTGAGAACTTGCGGTTGGATTTCCATAGTATACGTAGATAGTTTTTACTGAGTTTGCAGAAATACTTGGTATTCTAACCCAGATTAAAGCTCTACTACTGCTCCAATCCTCAATCCAGTAATTAAGTGTCGTAACGCCATCGGAATCTGTAAATCTTATATCGCTTCCATCACTTTTAGCCTTTGAAAAGTCAAAGTTTGATGTGTTCAACTCAATTAAGACTTGATAGCCTGTCAAGGTACTCCCTGAAGTTTCAGTAACGTCTATCGCCCTTCTATAAGTCCAACCTGTGAGCCAGTTTGACGTTTGTTTTTCCCTTAGCGTAATATACCCATCAACTCCATCTTCTTTCGAATGCATGCTAACGTTATCCAAAATGCCTGTGCTGAATTCCGTTACATTAGTTGTTATCCACACCAAGGTCTTGTAAACTTTAACTAATGCAGTATCTCCCGATGACAGAGTTGTCACGTATGCTTTGATTACCTTTAACCAATCATTCCAATTTGGCTTTACCGTTAAAGTGGACGTAACCTCTCCATTCTCATCCGTTCGATTGACGTTCGGTGAGAACCATGCAATACTTGTTGATTGATCGGTGGCAAACTCGACACTCACGTTTACGGCTTTTGGTGTTGTGTTTGCTGACATGAGTATTGACTTCTGGGTGTCCGTAGGTTCAAAAGACATGACGTATTCATTCTTTTCCCAATTTATCTCATAAGCTCCAGAAGTGGCTTTAAATTCTGAAATAGACAAAGAATATTCAACATTATTTGTATTTGTACAAGCCACACACACAAATTTGACATAACCAGAACCTTCGGTTTGTGCTGTAAATAGCGCATAAACTTCTCCATTCTCATCTGTTGTGGCTGAGGTTTTGTCAACGGTACCACCACTCACATCAATGTTGACGTTGATGTTAGGG
>QMZC01000084.1 GCA_003662995.1 Archaeoglobales archaeon | reverse complement strand
TAAGAACAACACGTATGATTATATCGTGCAAAAGAGCGGTTATTATAGTCAATCTGGGTTTGTTGAGGTTGGAACTGATCCTGTTTTGGAGAAAGTTGTTCTTTATGCTATATCAACTCCAACACTAACACCAACTCCAACATCTGGAACAAGTGAGGGAACAGGAGGAACGGGATATACGCCAGATGAGGGAGCAAGGGAGGCAGCAAGAAACACATTAACAGAATATTATCGCATCGTTCCCTCATTCTTTGGACTAATCTTCTTTCTGTTCTTCTTGAAGATAGTGAGGGGTGCGATGAGATGAAGGTGAGAACCATAATCTTTTTTACAGTTATCTTAGTGATTTTAACGCCTGTTCAGGCTGTTGAGCCAGACAAACATAAATGCACCACAAACCCTTGCGTGGTTGATGCAGGAGAAGGGCATGTTATCGTAACAATCAATGTTGAGGGTAATCCATATAACAGTATTCAGCTAATACAAATGAATTCTTTTGGACAAACATACTCTTTAGAGGTGAAATCGTCTGAGAGTGGTCTTTTTGGTTATTATAAACACTTCTGGGTTAATTTGACATATCCTGATGGACATACAGAATCAAAATCACTCAATACGACAGCACTTCCAACGCAAAAATGGTACAACATAAGAATCCAGTACAGGGTTTATCAGCAAAACAGCATAGCAGATGTTGGAGAAGTCACAGGAACGCATTTAGGTGTTTATATCGAAACAAAACCCTTTGAAATTGGATTGGGAGCAGCAAATAGACCAGAAGGCACTTTTCAAAATGTTACCCTGTTCAGTAGTGTAACAATACAGTCAACCGAAAATTTTGATGGAGAGGTTTATTCATTCACGTATGAAGGATGGCAAGAATACATAGAGCAGCAACAATCACAACAACTTCCTTCATTACCTGATTTTAGTAGTTTGGCAGGTGATGTTTGGGATAGGTTTTTAGAAGTAGTTGAATCAATTCCAGTTGTTGGAGACAGCATAAGCGATGCTTTGATGATATTGGCAACTCTACTTGGTGAAACTTTCTTTTATCTCAAGTTAATCATTGAAAATTGGGAAATCACCGTTCTAACGTTTGAGGCTTGGGCAATGATGTACTCTATGGCTAATAGAAGAGACATTGCAGCAATATTGAGGAGATACGTCAGATTCCACATTGAGGCGTTTAAGCTGATGTTTGTTATTGTTGTTGAGGTTTTGAACATGATTTGGAGGGTTATACAGGCTGTTGGTAGTTTGATTCCGTTTACGTGAGGTTGGTATTATGGGACTGAGAGGTTTGGCTGGCAAATTGGGGAGTAAGGTGAGGGTTAAAGCAAGTAGGGTCAGAAGCAGAGTGAACAGACAAACAGTCAGAAGTAAAGCCGTATCATTTTCAAGAAAAACGAGAAGTCTCCAGCAAGCGTACAAGGAGGATTACAAACGAAGTGCTAAGAGGAAATTGAGAAGGATGGGGATTTTGCCAAAAAGTAGAGGTCAAAGAGGTCAAAGAAGAGGTAGAAGGTGATTTAAATGATAGACGCTGTTAAAATCGTAATAATTCAAAATGGAGTTGTAATACAGAAGATTGAAGATAATAACCCTCAAAGGGCGTTTATTAAGGCGTTTAATTTTGGTAAGCGTAAGTTTGGGTTTGATGGTCATAAGAGTAGGAGGTGATTTTGTTGGGTTTGTTTAAGAGGGGAAATACTGAAAAGTGCATACTCGTAGGCTCGGATCCGCATTTGTGGGAGATCAAGAAGTTGAAGAGAGTTGGAAAAGTCTTATTCGATTATTGGAGTGGCAAAGCTTACTCATCGAATCTTAGAAAGATTACAATAAAAAATGGTAGAAAAATCGAAGAATACAACCTGATAGATGCCGAGACCGGATGTTTTCTCGAACTGGAGAAAGATAAAGGAGATAAAAAAGACAAAGACAAAGATGTGAAGATAGTAAAAGATGATATAGTTTACAAGCTTAAAACGTTTCCTGAAATCCACTATCAAATCATTGATGGAGGAATTGCAAACAAATTAGCACAACTATCTATTCCAACTGGAAAACTCGTTGCAGCTTGGATTGTTGGAGTGGGGATTGGTTTCTTTGTCGGTTTGTTGTTTTAGGTGAGAACATGGCAAAAGACATCTTTGAAATTCTCGAGAAGGGCTTGAGGAATTTGCCAATACATCAAAAAATGGTGAGGTATGATAAATTAGCGTCTGATGAGGTTAACGATGCTCTAACAGAAGTTACGCCAGATCAAGTTTCATACGCATCTGCGATGAGAACAATAAACGTAGTAATTTTTGATGGTAAATTGAAATCATTCTCACAAGTAGTTGATAATGTTCTCAGCTTAAACAGGAGTTTATACAGAAAAGGCAGAGAGGAGTGGGTTAAAGGTATTGCTGAAGAAGCTGAGAAATTACAACCACAACAACCAGTTATAGTGCAATCTGATGATGAAAGAACTGGACTAATTAAAAGATTCTTTGGATTGTTTAGGAGGAGAAGTAAAGTTAAGGGAGGGTAGTAATGAGTTATTTGGCTTTCTACAATGAGAAATTGTTTCAGAGAAGTGCCACAAGCGTTGCAGACAAGCTCGATTTGACTTTCTCATTGCTGATAGAGACATACAGGGATGTTGAGGATGCACATTTTAAAGGAACTCTTGATGAGGTAAACTACAACAAAGCTTTGAACTCGCTAAAGGAGTTGTGGGAAAAACTGTTGATGCTTCAGATTTACTATGAGTCGAGCATGGAGAACTATTCTTTACTTTCTTCAGCCTTCACAGTTGCTATTATGGAGTTGCGGAGAGATATTGCAAGAATGAGGGCTAAAGCACAGCTTGATAATATAAATGAGCTTGCTTGGGGGTTTGATTTTGTTTGATTGTCTTAGTTTGACTGACCAATCAGTGACCAATAGGTGATGGACATGGCATCAGTTTTTGACAGAGAAACGGATGTTGAGGTTCAGCCACATCAAAGAGATCTTTTAGCTGAGTTCTGGAGGAAATTTGAAAGAGGATTTATCAAGAGATACGGCACTCACTTGCTAATTTTAGGTATAACCGGATCAGGAAAAACACAATCAATGTTCTGGATATTAGAGCAATTGAAAAAGGCTGAGGAGAATGGGAAGAAACGAAAAGAGACAATTGTTTGGTTTGATACTGGAAAATCAGATTTTATCTCACAATCTACTGAATTTTTAACACTGAAGAAGTTTGGAAAGCTGAATGTTCTTATTCCAAAAGGTTGTGAGATTGAGTTTGACAGAGATCATGGGGATTCTGTTAAAGTTCAGGAATTTGAGTTAAACAACTTTTGGGAGAAGATAGAAAGGAGACGCATCAATGTTGCCTGTATAGAGAGATATGTATATGATGTTAAGACTTATGGTCGCATATTTCTCAAGATTTTCAATGATTTATTAGATCAAGCACACAAACTCGTATTAAAAATACCGATGGCAATATTTTTCGATGAGATACACCGAATAGCACCACCAAAACAGCAAGCAAACTCGAAAGAACTAGAAGATATAGGATATGCGTTCAAATTAAATGTAGAAAGGCTCAGAAGTCTCGGTATTCGTTTTATAGCCTCATCTCATGCACATACTAACATCAGGAAAGACGTTAGAGATTGCTTTTCATGGATTTTAATTAAAAAATATACTGCTGGTTTTGATAGAAATTACAAAAAGTTGAACGACTTCCTTCCTCGCTTTCGAAATTTAGACTATAATAAGTGTCACATCTCTCCACTTGATTTAGTTTTCTCACCTGAGATTACACAAGATTTCTACCCTTATGATGAGGGATATGTCAAGTACATTGGAAAGATAAATAAGGAATGGTTTGACCTACTCGATTATAATAACGTATGTACAGACAAGAGGGTAACGCTGACGACGAAGGGAGAAGGTCAATTTAAGTTTAGATTGAATAAATCTTTGCTCGATGATATAAGGGATATAATCGAGAATAGAGTCGATATTGCTGTCAAAGAGCTAAATGGACAGATTGCTTTAAAATTCAAATTCGATGAAGACGGTAGATTTTATTTAAGTGAGTTTGGTGAGATTGCCTGTACTCGCTTTTTAAAGGATTTTGGGCTTGTTGGAAAAATAAGGGGAAGAAGTAAGAGGGTTGAGGTAAATAAGGAGAATAAAGAAGTTATAGCTTATTGGGATCTTGGGGAGGTGGTAGGTTGAGTTTGGCTTTAAAATTGTGTGAGAGTGTTAATGTTAAAGGCATAGGAATCAATTTTAGCGATCCCAACATTGTTGTTACTACATGGGATGACATAAGATTTCTTGTTGTGTTTACAGGAATCGTTTGTTTGGTAGCTGGATTTGTCATTGCAGAGATAAGGCATTATCTCAAGCGAAAGTATGAAAAAGAAAAAGAAGCGTAAACTAAAACTGATAAAGATAAGAATAAGCAGAAAAGATCGGTCTTCTCGGCTAATTGTTAGAGGAAGACCAATAGTTGGTATCAACAGTCATGGGATGTATGAAGCTGATAAGACTTTGCACATCCATATAGGTGATAAGAGAAAAATTGTTCTCTATCCGAAAGGGTTAAGAGGAGTTTGGACAAGGAAGGGTAAGAAGTATGTTCGGACTTTTCCAAAAGATGTTGGGAAGAAGGGGAGGAGACCAAGGAGATCAAGAAAGACTCGAAGATCCTGAAGTAGTTGATAGAATGCTTGAAGAGAAATACCACATGCCATTTGAGGATTTTTATTATATCCTTGAGAGTCTGGAAGAACACAGGCTGGTTGAAGCCGGCTATGATTGGGATGAAATCTATGAGGATTTTGGGAAGTGGGTTAAAGCTGCCCAAAAGCTTGGCAAGTTGAAGAAGGTTGATGAGGAGATGTGGGAGAGAGTATTTCCTTAGGTTTTGTTTCGGTAACACTAAGTTTATAATTTGGGGTTATTATTGTAGATCCTACTGGTAAAATAATTTAAAAGTTGTTTTGTTGATTGGATTATAACTTAATTTTTTGATTCCTGGTACCTGCAGATCTTGCGCAGCCACTCCAGGAAGCACAGTAACACTATAATGCATAATCGAGAAGAATAATATTACCAATTATGTTTTTATTCGTGCAAAACTATTTATATTGGTATATCTATTGTTTAACACATCATCAAAATTTCTCTTGAAACTTCAAATCCGTTATTGTACAACCACTCAGCATATTGATGGCAAGATGGACATAAAACAATTAGATTTTCAGGAGTATGCTTTCCTCCATCTTTTCTTGGAATAATGTGGTGTATGTGTAATTTATATTTGCTGTCACCACATCTCTCACATCTATAGTTTGCTCTTCTCAAAAGCCAATCTTTATATTTCCTTGCCCTGTAAGAGCTTGGATTTTCATACATGCTTCAATCCCTCTCTAATCAAAATTGTGTATGCTCTTTTTAATTTTAAACCTCTCCTTCTTGCAAATTCAACTACTTTCTCTCTATCTTCCTCCATCAAGTCTGTATCAATTCTCATACATAAATGAGTACACGTTTCAGTATATAATAATGTCTCTTTGTAAAATTCGTTATTTGCATTCTTGAAGACGGGATATAGTTTGATATGGGTTGGTAGTTTGGAGTTTGTGAGGGAGGGGTTATTTTTTGATTGAGAGGACATTATAAGACACTATTTAGTCCAATCCAATTTTGGCTTTAATCCTCTCAATCTCTTTTTCCATTTTGTTAAACCTTTGATCCATATAGGTTTTTAGATCTAAACGGAGGAGGTCGATTTTTTCTGATACTGTATCTACTTTTTCAGAAACTTTGTCGATTTTCTGACCAAGATATGATTTAGTCTCATCTATTTTCTCAATTGTTTTGTCTTGCTTCTCTAACATTGAATCCTGCTTCTCTAACATTGAATCCTGTTTTTCCAGCATGTTTAATCCAACCTGAACTATTTTGTTGAGCTGTTCGAGCATTAAGGAGTTTCTATAACTGTCAATTGTTCTTATCGTTCCTTTAAATTCCCCAACTTCGATGTCTTCAACAATGGCTTTTTCTGGTTTGGTAGATTTAACAAAATTGATAAATTCTTTTACCTGTTCCTCATCTCCTTCAATCAATACGATTAAAGCTTGTTTCCCATTGATTAGTACGTTTCTTGCATCAAAATGGTTGATTAAAAGGGAATCGGCTTGATTTAGCAAGTGTAGCCTGTAACCAACATCGTGGACTTTACCCGTTATAGTGATTTTAACCCGCATAATCAGCATTATGTTTCAACCTTAAATATGTTTTTCCTTGAATTCTGGTAAAATTTCTTTATATGTAACTTCTGTTTACTTTTACATTGCGATGAGGGTTTAAATAGTTGAAAGTAGAAATAGTGGTTACCTCTGGAGGGATGTTAGATGCCCTTAATCGAGGAAGAATTGAAAGATTATCGCTTTAGAGCCGTGATAAAGACAGATGAAAAGGATTTTGCAGTTAAAACAGATGCAAGAAAGATTGCCTTAAAGAATAACATTTCAAAAAGGGGAACGTTGTATAAGCTTGAGTTTGAGCAGATCCAAATTGAGATTGGCGAAGACTTGATGGCTGAGTTGTGGGAATTGTTAGCTTACATGCTACCCGAAAGAGTTGTAAGGAAGACGATGGAGGAGTACGTTAGCTATTGTTGAGGGGTTAAAAGTGGAGATAAGGTTTTCTGAGCATGCATTGAGGAGGGCAAAAGAGCGTGGAATAGACATTGAATTGGTAAAGTCGGCAATAAGAGATCCTGTTGATGTTGTTGATGTTAAATTCGGTAGAAAAGCATCTTACAAGCAATTTGATGGTTATTATTTGGTTGTGATCTTGGAGGAACAAAAGGATGAAATAGTTGTGGTAACAGTATTAAAAGTAGATAAAGTGAGGTTGAGGAGGTATGGCTTCAATAGAATTTGATTCGGAAGTTAATGCGATGTACATTCGCTTTAAGGAAGGAAAGGTGGATAAATCCGAGCCATTAGCTGACAATATCATTGTTGATGTTGATGATAGGGGGGAAGTAATAGGTATTGAGATTTTACTCCCAAAGCTGGATGCTAAGATGACAGAGTTTATTTCTAAGGCTTTGAAAGTGAGGGTTGAGGGTTAGCGATAGGGTAACTTTAATGATTTAAAAATAGGGGGAGGTAAATGGACTTAGAAATGAATTTATGGGATATTGTTTGGCGAATCGGCATAACAATAGGGGGAGGGATCGCGAGCATTGTAGTTTGGGAGCTTTTTAAGATGTTTGGTCCTAAGGGAGTCTATGACAGGATAACAAAATGGGAAAGGAGAATTAGATTAAGGGACAAGATATATCCTATCATTGTAAGAAAATCTTTTGATCTGACTTCCAATCAAGAACAAATAAATCCCATTTCATTAAAAGAACAATTAAGATCAGAGTTAAGAAAATTATTTTCTGAGTTTAATTTGGAATTCATTGATACAAGAAACGATTATCAACTTGTTTTGAATATAGAAAGATCTGGAATAAAATTTCAGATGAAAATTGATCTTGAACCTCCTGATGAATATTCGGAAGAATTTAGGATATTAGTTGCACAGATGGCAGACGTTAAATTCAAATCAATAGAAAGAGTGTTAAATGTTATATTTTGGAATTTGAATGATTTAACTCAGGCATTTTCAGAAATGAGTATAAAACCAACCTCCAATAAAGTAAAAGTTGAGCTAACGTCTGACGATATTAAGGTTTATTTGGAGTTGATGGATACTTTAAAGGTTGAAAGTATTGTAGGCTCTAATCTCTCAGTTAGAAAAAGAGATAATTCCACAGTAGTAGCGATTGAAGATAAAATGGGGCCAGAATTAGCAAAAAGAATGCGAGAATTAGTGATATTAGGACATTTGTAAAAGAATAGGATGCACAACTTCTTTGAAGTAATTAACTATAATACTTGGTTCCACGTCTCTTCTGCCAGTAGATATTGATCCCTTTTTTCCTGCTTATAGTAATGTTAAAACCCAATCTTTCAGAAAGATAACTTGCTACGGTAATCTCTCCTGCTCTCTCCTCTATTAGCCTATATAGTTCATTTTCTCCTTCAGAATCTCGAAGTCTGCCTGACAAAAAAGCTGCTCGGAGATCTTCTCCTATCCTTTTCCACCAAGAGCTATTTATTCTCACAAAATCCTCAGAAACGATTCTCAAGAGAGCATCGTTAGATATATTCAGCCTTTCAACTTGGTTATTGTATCCATTCTCACGGAGAATACTCTCGATTCTCCCTGAAATGAATTGAGCAGGTCTATCTCTATCAAATACAAATAAATAATTATTGTCGTGTGCGAAGAAAATCCAAACCTCAGATCTGTAATATGTTGGAAAATAAAAAACCCTACCTCTAATTTCGCGTGAGTATTTAAAATCAGACTGAAACGTAAAGGTTACATCGTAATTACTAAGATTTCTGTAATTTTCTACTGTCTCTCTTAAATCTAAATCCAATTCATCAATTCTATCTGTAACTACATCATACTCTTGAAAAATTTCTGTAAAGTTGTCTTTGTTGATTTCACTAAAAACAAATATTTTTCCAGATGTCATATTTTTTCACCATAATCGAATTGAAATTTATCTAAATAAATGTTGCGATTTTACAATAAAACTTGGTTTAACGAAGTGTATTTTGAATTGTAGAATGTTGTAACTTAGCAATTACATTGTAATGATGTTGCTTGTATGTAAAATTTTAACACATGGGTTGATTGTATGGTTGTTGTAAGTTTGATTAATCTATGCAATTGGCTTGTGATGGTGCAACACTAAAGCTTTGTTTTTACAATTTCGAGATTGTTGATATTATTGTTGTTTGTAGCAATATTACAATTCATTGTAATTAAGCTATAAACTTGTGGAATTTTGACACGCTGAGTTTGTGCAATTTGATGGTTATATTGTGGCTAATTTACAACTGTTTGTAATTTGGCTAAAATTTTGTAGTGGTTTTGCACAAATCAACTGTGCAATATTATGGCAAGTTCGTTGCTTAGTTACAACTCTATTGTGAAGTTATAGCATGTTTATAGGAGTTTTGCACAATGGATGGTTGCATTGATGTTGTTTAGGTGTTGGTGATATGCAAAAATTGTATGATGTGGGATAATTTTGTAATACAAAATTATCTTAGATGGATATCACAAAGACTTGTTGATTGTGCTTTAATCCTCAAAAACTTCTACGTCAAGAGTTCTTTTAAATTTTGTATTGCAAGAACTAATTTTGTACAAAATATATCTCTGCGAGAGTATATGGGAATTAATTTTGTACAAAATATTTTGTACAAAATTATTTCATAGGAGGTGTACGAAATGGAATTTTATAATGACAAAAATCAATTTTCGCAATACAAAAATCAACCAAAAAATTTTGACTTCAAAACATATTACTAGACTTATTTCGTTTGTCAAACGAAATAATGTTTGTCAAACGAAACTATCTACTAGATACCTTTCTGGAATGAAATTTTCTTTCAGTTTTGTTAAACGAAATAATTTCGTTAAACAATTAGGTGATTCTTATGGTTGGAGGTTGAGGGAGGCTACTGAACCATGATGTCTATGATGTCTCTAACTAATTTTGTCTGCAAAATTAAATTTTGTCAAAGGAAATTCAACAAAAAAATTTCACCACTAAACCATATTACTAGCCTAATTAATTTTGTCAAAAATAACTTAATTTTGACAAAATTAATTCATCTACTAGACACCTTTGAGAAATCATTTTTTTCATCTGATTTTTGCAGACAAAAATCGTTTTTGCTGACAAAATTGTATGGTGATTCTTATGGTTGGAAGACCTAGGAAGTATGGAGAGGAGACAGTATCCATATGGACTAGGATCCCAAGATCATGGAAAAAGTTAATTGAAGATAATTTTGGTAGCACATCAGAGTTTTTAAGGTCAATAATTGAAAAAGAACTATCAAAACTCGATTCTGAGAGTTTAAAACAAAAATTAATCGAGGAAAAAGAGGAATTACAACAACAATTAAGCAAAATCAAAAAAGAAGAGGAGTCAATTCTATCAAAATTAGAGGAGGTAGAATTGAGATTAAAACAACTTGAATCAACACAATTAATCGAGGTAACAGATGAAGAACATTTTGAAATCACGGATTGGTTTAAAGAAGCAGTAGAGGCGATAAACAATAATGGACGTGGCTGGAGAGCAGAACTTACACCTGAACAGGCGATTAAGAGATTATTCAAAACTTTTGTTGATGAAAAAAAGCTCGACATTTTAACGGCTAAAAAGAAGGTTTTAAGAGTTTTTCCTGAGCTGGAGGGGGTGATATAAATTAGATTATTTGAGAAATTGTTTGAAGAAAGAGATAGGTGTTTTGTTAAAAGAACAGAGTTGCTAAT
>QMZC01000083.1 GCA_003662995.1 Archaeoglobales archaeon | reverse complement strand
TTTCCAGAGGTACTTTGTTTCTCTCGAAGATTTTTAGCTCTTCTACAATTTCCTTTACTTTTAGCATAATAATGCATGATTTTAAGTATCTATAGTTTTATACTAATGTGGACATGTCCTTTAACGTGGACATATACACTTAACACAACCCATTCAGTGGGCAGGTCTATATCAAACATAAATTTTAAATAATTATCCATTAAAATTTTCCTATGGAAGAAAAAAAGAAGGAGTATTATTACGGTGAAGAAGTAAAGGCGAAGAAAAAGAAGATGTACTATTATGAAGAGGGAGAGGCTAAAGCAGAAAAGAAGGAATAGCCATTTTTCTTGGATCAAACCCTAGAATTTCATCAACGTTTACGGGTAAGCAAATCCTTGAAACCAGTCCGTTTAGTGAATATGGTAGTCTTATCAATCTCATTTCACCATTTGTAACCCATTCATCAATTGCATAAGACGAATACTTCTTTGCCAACTCTCCTCTCTCTTCTTTGTCCAATATTGTGGCTTTTTTATCATGGACGTGTATATGAAGTCCTCTACCTGAAAAAATGATTTTTATACCTTTAAATTCGTTTTCAAGTTCCTCATACAACTTAGCGGTTAATTTTCTAACTTTTTTAAACTCAATCATGCAAAAACTCAAGCCCTCACCCCTCCTCATTTTATCTTCGATACTTCCGTGATACGGGCAATCAACATTTTCTGGGTCTATGTCAAATGCCAACTCTTGGCCGAGAAAATTCTTACAATCCCAACAATCTCTATAACCCTTCTTGCATCTCTGACACAACCTTATATCTTTATACACGTTTCTGTCGTAGTAAACCCCCTCAGGTAGATATTGCAAGATGTACTCTAAAACATCATCAAGCCCTTTGTGTTCATCGATAATCACAGCTTTGTTTTTTATATCCTTATACTCTGGTAGAAAAATGTTAGAATGTCTTCCAACTATGACCGCAAATGCCGTGTTAAGGATGCTCCTATGCTTCAACCATTTCAAAACCTCGTTAACGTCAAACTCTTCTTGGTAAAACCTCTTCCTTTCCTCCAACTTTGAAGGTCTCATGCCATTGGGAAATCTGTACTTGAAGTTGTAATTGAGCCTCATCGAAAACCCCCTTAGATTAAAACCTTAAATACGTTGTTGGTTTATTTTATCAGATGCTGAGGTACGACATCGATAGGGTGCTGGAGAAGATAGGGGGGGCTAAAAAAATTGGATTGCAACTGCCTAATGGATTGAGATTCAAAAGTATTGAAATAGCTAAGATTTTCGAAGATAAGGGTTTTGATGTTTTTGTGTCTGGAGAGAGCTGCTACGGTGCATGTGACATAGATTTAGAGTTGCTTAAAGAAGTGGACTACCTATTGCATTTCTGCCATACGCCCATAGTGGAGATGGAGGGTGTTGTGTACGTTCCCTGTTTCTACGATCTCGAATTGGATGTTGAGGAAATTGCAAAACTAAAAATAAAGGAAAAAAGAATTGCATTAATATCTACTGCACAATACACTCCAAAGCTCAAGGAATTGAAGGAGATAATGGAAAGTTTTGGGCATGATGTTGAATTGAGGAAGGGTGTAGGCAGGGTTAAACTTGAAGGGCAAGTTCTAGGTTGCAATTACAGTGTTTTGAAGAATACCAAAGCTGATGCTGTTTTGTTTGTAGGAGACGGCTTATTTCATGCTGTTGGAGCGTCAATATATTCTAAAAAGAAGGTTTACACCTACAGCCCGATAACGAGGGAGTTTAGAGTTGTGAGTAATGAGGATTTTATAAAAAAGAGGTACTTGAAAATCTCAGGAGTGTTGGATAAACACAAGGCTGCAATTATAGTTTCAACAAAATCAGGACAGAAAAGGCTAAGTTTGGCTTTAAAGTTAAAGAAATTAGCTAAGGAGAGAGGTAAAGATGTAGATATTCTTGTGTTAAATGAAGTTTCTCCACAAAAGCTTGAAAACTTCCCTTATGAATTCTATGTAAATACGGCTTGCCCAAGGATAACCTACGATGATGCCAATTTGTTCAAAAAAACAATTTTGACACCCCAAGAATTTGAAATAGCTTTGGGTCTGAGGGATTGGGAAGATTACATGATTGATGAGATATTGTGAGTTTAACTCAAACCTTTTTAATCATCCTTATCCATTTTCCCCAACTGCCTTTTTCCACAAATCCGTTTTTTTGGTAAAATCTCTTTGCAAGTTCGTTTGTTTCTCCAACCCAGAGTTCGATCAAAAACCTGTTTTTACTCTTTGCGTATTCAATGGCAGTAGTGAGTAATTCCTTGCCAATCCCCCTTCCTCTCCACTCGGGATGTACAAAGAGCTCGTGAATCTCTCCAACTCGTGTGTCATCAAAAAAGCTTATCCAGTTGGTGTCGCATGCAACAAACCCTACAGGCATCTCAATCTCAGCGATAAAAAAACCATCTTTGTCTCTGCTCATCAGCCACCTGAAGTAGTGCTTAATATCTCTGTTTCTTGTGTAAGCATAATCCTCCAAACCTTGATACGAGATCTTGTACAAATTTACAAAAGTATCTAAATCGTCTCTATTCACACTTCTAATCCCAATTTTCATTCTTTCAAAAGTTGACATAGCATCTTTTAAGTTTTAGGTAATTAGCCAATTCTCCTTAAAGCACTCTCAATAGCTTTAACTAAACTATCTCTCGGTTTTATCGTTATTACTGGGACATCAACCATCTTTTCAACAATACTGCTTATTATCGGAGCACAAACTATCGCCTTCGCCCCCTCTTTCTCAGCCCTAACAGCAGAGATTAACGCATCTTCAATGTTCGTGGATGGATAAAATCTTATTCTATCTGTTTTAAAGTCAATTTCCTCCAACACATGTCTTGCAGCGATAACAGCAACAAAACTGTCTTTTTCCTCGTAAAATACTTGCAATATAGCCCTTAATGTATTTAGATTTGGTTTTCTCTGCCTTTTCATAATCTTGTAGAGTGTTGTATACGGCACGTTTGCCCTCCTCGACAATTCAGCCACGGAAATGTTTTGGCTTTGCAGCACTCTTTTAAGCTCATCAACAAATTCTTCATCTCCACGAATCAACGCGATTACCAATTTTAGCAAATTCATGTTTACAATTGGAAATTTAAAAATAAAATCTTTTCCATTTGGAACTATACAGTTTACAGAAAGGTTAAAGTTAAATAGGCGTTTGTGAATATATTGTATGAGGGGTTTAAAAATATTTTATTTAATTATGATAGTTTTACTGGTAGCATTGACAAGCTGTGCGCAACCAAAACAAAATGTCGTTCACGTTATCAAGATGCCACCTCCAGACATGGTTGAGCAGCTCAAGTTAAAACAAATTGATGGCTTTGTAGCTTGGGAACCATTTCCAAGCAAAGCTTTTGTCAATGGGTATGGAAAATTGCTGTTAAACTCAAGTCAAATCTGGAAAAATCATCCATGCTGTGTTGTGGCTGTCAGGGATGGATTGGATAACAACGTTGTCAAAGCTATCGTTTTTGCACACGTCAAAGCTACCAGATTTGTAAACAATCCAGAAAATAGAGAAAAAGTTTTGAAATATGCTGCTGAATTTACAGGCTTAGATGAAAAAACTGTTGAGATGGCTTTAAAAAACATTAAGTTTATCGAGTTTCCAGATGAAGAGCAGTTTAGAACCTACTATCACTTCTTGAATTCATCTGGATTGTTGACTAAATCAATCAAGCAGTTGGGTTATAAGAATGAAGATGAATTTTTCTCCGATTTCTTGGATAGGAGTGTTTACAATGAGGTTAGCGAGAGTAGCAGCGATACAATACCAAAGCTAGAGAACAAAAAAGTTAGAATTGGATACTTAAGAGCAGATTTACATCAACTCGCTTTTTATGTTGCTTTAAGGGAGGGTTACTACAAGGAGATGGGGATTGATGTTGATGCAAAGGTTTATGCGAATGGTGTTGAAGTTATGAATGCATTTAAGATAGGTGAGTTGGATACTGCTTATCTTGGTAGTGCTCCAGCGACGCTTAAGAGGATAAATGAAGATGTTAAAATTAGGGTTGTGGCTGGTGTGAACAACGAGGGTTCTGCAATAGTCGTTAGAGATGGAATAAACTCCGTCAAAGACTTGGCTGGCAAAAAAATAGCAATTCCAGGATTCGGGACTGTACAGGATTTTCTGCTTAGGATGGTTGTCGATAAGGCGGGATTAAAGTTGGAAGTTGTGTAAATGAGGGTTAGATTCTTTGCACTTTGCACATTTGTACTTTTTTGGTACGTCATAGTATTCTCAAGAATAGTTGAGTTGCCCTATCCACACAAAGTATTCCTCGTCTTCTTTTGTTTGCTCTTTCATCCTGAACCCGTTTTGGGAAAGACGCTAATAGAGCATGCGATTGCAAGCATTTTTAGGGTTTTAATCGCTTCGTTTATTGCATTTGTAATAGCAATACCATTAGGAGTGGCGATGGGATGGTTTGAAAGGCTTAACTTGTTTGCATCAACGATAGTTGAGGTTTTGAGGCCCATACCACCTTTAGCTTGGATTCCCTTGGCATACATTCTGTTTTCTAAGTTATCCAATCCCACACAAACAGCACAGTTTTTCATTGTATTTATCGGGGCATTTTTTCCCTGTTTAATTTCAGTTGTTGATGCAGCCAGAAACACACCTTCGGAATTGATAGAAATGGCTAGGGCTTTTAATGCCAACAACAGGAAAATACTAAGTAGCATCGTGTTGCCACATTCGTTGCAAGGTATTGTCACTGGTGTTAGAATTGGGCTGGGTGTGGGATGGATGAGTATAATAGCTGCCGAGATGCTTGCCACTTCTGGGGCGGGATTGGGCTATTTTATAATGGTAATGTACGAAGTTGGCGGTAGAATTGCAGAAATAATTTCAGGAATGACGCTAATTGGCATTATAGGCTATGTTATGAACTTGTTGCTGTTAAAAATTGAGAGGGTTGTGATGCCATGGCGTTAGAAGTATTAAACGTATCAAAATCGTTTAATGAATTGAAGGTTTTGGATGGTATTAGTTTTAAAGTTAAGGGGAATAGCTTTGCATGTATTATTGGGGAGAGTGGATGTGGTAAGACGACACTGTTGAGGATAATATCGGGGCTGGAGAGGGCAGATGATGGAGAAGTTCTGTTTAATGGTAAAACTGTTAAAATAAACGATGTGGGATTTGTTTTTCAGGATGATAGACTTTTACCCTGGAGAACCACACTGAAGAACATTGCCTTTGGATTGGAAATCAGAAACGATGAAAAAGCTTTAGAGAAAGCCAAAGAAGTGTTGAAATTGGTGGGATTGGAGGAGTTTGAGAACTACTACCCAAATCAGTTATCAGGCGGGATGAGACAGAGGGTTGGAATTGCGAGGGCTTTGGCAATAAATCCCAAAATACTGCTTATGGACGAGCCCTTTGCTGCTTTGGATGCTCAAACAAGGAATAGAATGCAGGCTGAATTGCTTGAGATATGGAACAAAGAAAAAAAGACAGTTTTATTTGTTACACACAATATTGATGAGGCTGTTTATTTAGCAGATAAGATTATCGTGTTGTCCAAAAGGCCTGCAAGAGTTGTTGAGGAAATAGAGGTTGATTTAAAGAGGCCGAGAGATAGAACGTCCTTGGAATTTGTTGGTATTAGGAAAAGAATTTTGGAGTTGTTAAGTTAATTTTTACAGCTCTACGAACGCACTTTATACATAACAACAAAGAAAATTAGTTGAAAAACTTAATATTGCTCTAAAAAGTTCAAATACGTTATCCAATAAAAAACGAAATTTTTTTAATTAGTAATACTAAGATTTAATGAAGTGTTAATAAATTTGGTGGTGTTATGATTGTGTTGGAGAAAGCAAAAGAGTTTCATGGACATCTTTGCCCGTTTGTAGCCTTAGGCGTCAAAGCTTCAATTATTGCAATGGAAGAGCTTGGTGTTGAAAGAATTGATGAAAATGCAAGCATTGAAGAAGACTTAATTGCAATCGTTGAGTGCAACAACTGCTTTGTGGATGGTGTGCAGATTGCGACGGGTTGTACTTTTGGCAATAACAGCCTAATCTACTTTGATTTAGGTAAGAATGCCCTATCACTCGTAAAGAGAGGCGTATGGGAAGGAGTGAGAGTTTACATTGATGCTGATGGGATTAACAAGTACTTTTCGAGAGAGGCGAATGAGCTCTTTGAAAAGGTCGTTGTTAGAAGGGAAGGAGACGAAAAAGATAAACAGCAAATGGCAAAGTTGTGGGAGAAAATTGCATACAAAATGCTCGATGTGCCAAGGGACGACTTTAAAATTGAAAGAGTAAGAGTAAAGCCGATTGAGCAAGCACCAATCTTCAAAAGTGTGCGATGCTCCTCTTGCAATGAGCTTGTGATGGAGACAAAGATTGTTTTTGTTGACGGGAAGCCCCATTGCTTAAGATGTGCTGGTAAAAACTATCATGCCGTTGTTGGGAGGGGCATAGTTGAATTTGCGGAGGTGAGTAAATGAGGAGATTACTCTTAATCTTGATACTTTTAGTGTTCCTAGCAGGTTGCACCCAAGAAAGTAAGAAGGTTGAAGAGAAGATTACAGTCAAAGACATGCTCGGGAGAGACGTAAAAATCCCCAAGGAGGTTAACAGGATTGTTTGCATTGGTCCTGGGGCTTTAAGACTGATAGTTTATCTTGATGCAACCGATAAAGTTGTTGGTGTGGAGGATGCGGAAAAGAAATGGAGTCCTTATGGCAGACCATACAGAATAGCCCATCCAGAATTGGCTGACTTACCAACAATTGGTCAAGGCGGGCCTAATCCAGTACCACATCCTGAGGAGATTATTAAAGTAAACCCAGATGCAATCTTTGCTACATACATTGATGCCCAGCAAGCTGATAATTTACAACAAAAGACTGGAGTGCCAGTAGTTGTTCTGAGCTATGGACAGCTTGCCACATTTGACAATCAGGAAATTTTTGACTCTTTAAGACTTGCTGGTAAGATACTCGACAAAGAAAAGAGGGCTGATGAAGTTATAAAGTTCATTCAGAGCACAATATCTGAACTTGAGAGCAGAACAAAGGGCGTTGAATCGCCAACGGTTTACGTTGGTGGGATTGGCTACAAGGGGCAGCATGGGATCGAATCAACAGAATGTAGTTTCCCACCCTTTGTAGCAGTCAATGCCAAAAACGTGGTTGATGAACTAAATAAGCCAGGACACGTGTTTATTGATAAGGAGAAGTTGCTTGAGTGGAATCCAGACATCATATTCATTGACGAGAATGGATTGGCGCTGGTTAAAGACGACTATTCAAAGAATCCTGATTTTTACAATTCGCTAAAGGCTTTTAAAGAAGAGAGGGTTTATGGAATTTTACCATTCAACTACTACACAACCAACATTGGAACGGCTTTGGCTGATGCTTACTACATTGGCAAGGTTTTGTATCCAGAGAAATTCAGCGATATTAGTCCAGAAAAGAAGGCTAATGATATCTTTGAGTTCTTGGTTGGCAAGGCTGTTTACAACATAATGAAGGAAAAGTATGGTGGTTTTACTAAATTAACTGAAAATTTTAAACCTTAATACTTTCATCGACAAAAATATTAATAGAAAGGTGAATGTTTAGAATATGAGCAATGAAATACTAAAACGAAAGCAGGAGTGGTTGGAAAGGATAAAGAGGGAGGGAAAATTAAGGGACCCAACAGAAGATCACAGAATAGGATTAGTAGCCTTACAAAACAAGATAAGGAGGGATACAATCAGGTTTATTGGTTTAAATGGAAAGAAAACTCAGGAGGAGATAAAAGAGTGGTTCAATCTGAGTGATGCACAACTAAAGATGCATCTGGGCTTGCTTGAGCAGGCTTTGTTTGTTGAAGTTGTGGAAGAGAACGGAAAAGAATACTACATTCTTACACCGAGGGGAGAGGCTTATTTGGAAAATGTGGAGTGGAGATGATGGAGATTCACAGTATTTTGAAAAAATATGGCGTGGATTTTGAAACTTTTAGCCAGCAAATAATGAATGATGGAGCAATAGGGGTTAAAACCAAGAGATTAATCGCAATTGCAAGTGCAGTAGCCATCGGTTGCGATTTTTGTGTTGAGCATCACGTGAATCTTGCATGTGATGAAGGTATAAGCAAGGAAGAAATCGCTGAAGCTATGTTGGTTGCTTCACTCGTTAGGTTTGGTTCTGGAGCAAGATACGTAAGATGTGTAGATGAAGAGCATGAATAGCAATGTCTTTGAAATCAAGCCCATAGGCGTAATAAGAACCCCTTACAAGGATAAAAGTAAAGCACCACACCAAGGATGTTTTTCAAAGGATATATGTGAGATAGAGGTGTTTAGAGAATACGAGGAAGGGTTGAAGGATATTGAAGCCTGTACGCACCTTATAATTTTGTACTGGCTTGATAGGGCTAAGAGAGACGCTTTAATTGCAATTCCACCACATGATGGTAAAAAACACGGTGTTTTTGCTACTCGCTCACCAAATAGACCAAATCCAATTGCCTTTGCTGTTGTTGAACTGGTTGAAAGGGATGCAAATGTTCTGAGAGTTAGGGGTATTGATGCTCTCAACAAAACTCCACTTATCGACATTAAACCATATTCCTCAGAAATTGATGCAGTGTCCAATGCAAGGATAGGTTGGTTTGAGGAAGCTAAGAGAAGCAGGTGTCATGTACAGCTACGCTGAGTACATAAAAGGGAAGTACACCTTCGGATTTTCTCTTTTGCTTTTACTTCTACTCGTTTCGCTAATCTCACTCTGTTTAGGCTCGTATCCTCTAACACCATCAGAAGTGCTCAACGCTTTGGTTGGTAATGGGACGAACAATTCCAACTTAGTCGTATGGAGTATGCGATTGCCGAGAATAGCAGCCTCAATTGTTGCTGGGTTATCTTTAGCCATTGCAGGAGCAGTTATGCAGTGTGTCTTGAGAAATCCCTTAGCATCTCCATTCACAATAGGCATATCCCATGGAGCAGCTTTTGGGGCTGCATTTGCAATAATAGTGTTAGGTGCTGGAGAATTGCATAGGACTGGGCAAGGTGTTGTTATAACGAATCCTTACATCATACCCCTTTTTGCCTTTTTCGGTGCATTAGTTGGAGTTTTGGTAATCCTACTGTTAGCAAAGCTTAGGAATTTATCACCAGAAGCTATGATATTGGCTGGCGTGGCAATGGCTTCTCTGTTTTCGGCAGCAACCATGCTCATGCAGTACTTTGCTGAAGACATTAAGGTTGCTGCCGTTGTGTTTTGGACGTTTGGGGACATAGGTAGGGCTACTTGGAGGGAGATACAGATTATGTTCTTAACGATTGTTCCTGCCTTGGTTTACTTCATTTACCGTAGGTGGGATTACAATGCGTTAATAAGCGGAGATGAGACTGCCACATCTTTGGGTATAGACCCTGAGAAGGTTAGACTTGAGAGTATGCTCCTTGCCTCTCTTATTACTGCAATTTGTGTATCGTTTTTGGGAATTATTGGTTTTATAGGCTTGGTAAGTCCACACATCGTAAGACTTGTTGTTGGCGGCGATCACAGATTTTTAATTCCATTATCAGCATTTTTGGGCTCATTGCTTTTACTATCAGCAGACACTGTTGGTAGAACGATTATAGCGCCAATCGTCATTCCTGTTGGGATAGTTACGTCATTTATGGGTGCTCCAGTCTTTATTTATCTGCTTGTGAGGTGTGGAAGATGAGTGGTAATGGTAGAGCAATTAAAGCTCAAGGTTTGAGGTTTTCGTACAACTCAAGAGAAATTTTGAAAGGGTTAGACTTTGAAATCAGAAAGGGGGAGATGTTTTTTATTGTTGGTCCAAATGGAAGCGGGAAGTCTACGTTGCTTAAATGCTTAAACGGGATTTTAAAGCCAAGAGGAGCTGTATACATTGGTAAAGATGAGCTTTGTAAGCTTTCAAAAAACGAATTGGCAAAGATAATAGGATATGTCCCACAGAGGAGTGAGATTAATCATCTAACAGTCTTTGACACGATTTTACTTGGGAGAAAACCCCATCTGAAGTGGGGGATTAGCGATAGAGATATTGAAGTTGTTAATAAAGCTATAGATTTGCTTGAGCTGAACGAATTAGCATTTAGACGTTTGACGGAGTTGAGTGGTGGTGAATTGCAAAAGGTAGTCATTGCAAGGGCTTTGGCCCAAGAACCAAAGATAATACTACTCGATGAGCCGACGAACAACCTTGATTTAAAAAATCAAATTGAGGTTATGAAGATTCTAGAAAGAATAGTCAGAGAACAAGGAATCTCTGCTGTTATTACCATGCACGACTTGAATGTAGCATCATTATACGCAGACACAATCGTTATGCTGAAGGACGGTAAAATTGTTGTTAAAGGTGGGGTTGAGGTTTTAAATCCAGAGAACATTGAAAAAGTTTATGGTGTAAAAGTTTCAGTAATCAGCTTAAATGGAAAGCCATTGGTTGTTCCTTCTTAACTTTCCATCATTAATAGGATTTGATAGTTTATTAATCAATTATAGACTACCTC
>QMZC01000082.1 GCA_003662995.1 Archaeoglobales archaeon | reverse complement strand
TTTACATCTTTTTTATTGCGACGAAAGACTTTTGTAGCCTTGATCTCTTCTATTAAATGGTTGAGTGTGAGCTGCATAATTTGTATTTGTTTTATTTATTTTTTGTTATTTTGACAGTGCCATGCGACAAAACTTTAAATAATTTTAAAACTAAGACTATCAGTGAACTCCCAAGTTTTCAGGCTGATCGAGGGAAGTAAATTCGATGTTTGCAGTAAAAAGTGCACGTTCGACCCGGTCAACTACATCTACAAAGCCAAAGGCAAAAAAGAGGTGAGATTACTTAAAATTCTGCTATCAAATGATTGCAAATCAGATTGTAAATACTGTCCAAACGCATGGCAGAGGGGTTTCAGCTTATCGCCTAAGCAACTGACAAATCTATTTTTCTCAATGAAGGAGAAGAATTTGGTAGATGGAATTTTTATCTCATCCTCTCTCCACTCAGATCCGGATAAAGTTATGGAGGAAATAATTGAGGCTGGGAAATTAATCAGACAGAAATTTAAAGGCTATATACACCTAAAAATCATGCCCGGAAGTGATAAAGAAAGCATAAAACAGGCTTTGGAGATTGCAAACAGAGTTAGCATAAACGTGGAAACCACATCACAAACTCTAATGAACGAGTTAAGCGGTGTCAAGAACTTGAAAGAAGATATTTTAAGGAGGGAGCGATGGGTGGCTAAAGAAGTAAATAAATTAAGAAAAAAGGGATATAAAAGGAGTTTCACAACTCAAATTATTGTAGGGGTTGGTGAGAATGATTTGGAAATAATAAAATCCTTTGAAAAACATTATAAAATCAACGCCTCAAGGGTTTATCTTTCAGCGTTTACACCAATTAAAGGGACTCCCTTTGAAAAAAGAAGGAAGGAAGATAAAAGAAGGGTTGCAAATCTCTATAAAGTTGATGCTCTAATCAGAAAGTACGATTACGATGCCAAAGATTTTATTGAAATAGCAAAGAACGAGAATTTGCCAAGAATTGATCCAAAGGTTTTGATTGCTGAAAGAATGATTGAAAAAACAAATTTGGCCGAAGAACCGATTAAAGTTCCGGGAATTGGTTTTAAGGCTGCAAGGTTAATTGATAAAGGTTACAGTTTGTTTGAATTAAAAAAGATGGGATTTTCGATTAAAAGGGCTATCCCATATCTGACCTCCCAGCAGAAACTGACAAACTTCATAGAATTTTGATTTAAATTTAATTTATTCTGATTAATAATTAAAAATTAACAAAAACCAAATTAAAAACAACAATTTTTAAACATTGCATCTACATAAACCATGGCTAGGGATGTTGAAAAAATAGACCACGTTGTTGTTGCCGTGAAAGATGCTGAAAAAGCGATGAAGTTCTTTTCTGAACTCTTAGGAATTGAGTTTGACGAGATCGGAGAGGAGAAGGACTGGAAATTCAAGAGCTTTATGAGTTCGGAGGGTTTAGAACTGCTAACCCCAACAAGCGAGGACAGCGAAACAGCAAAGTTCATTCAAAAAAGGGGTGAAGGGTTGTTTGCTTTGTCTTTCAAAGTGACTGATGCTGAGAAAATTGCAAAAAAAGCTGAAAAAATGGGAATCAGAGTAATAGGGAAAATTGAGAGGGAGGGATTTAAGGAGATATTTTTGCATCCAAAGGATTGTTTCGGTGTTCAGATTTTGCTGACGGAATACAAAGAATATCATGGATGCACCGTGGCGTTGAAAATGGAGAAGAGGGAGGATAAGTATATCTAAAATCAATAAAAATCGATGAACCGAATTGAATTGAGAAATCTGAGACTGATGGCTAAAGTCAAGACAAACGTCGAGAATGCAAGTAAAATGTAATCCCTTTTTTTAAATTTGCAATCCTTGTAATCCACATAAAAATCAAACTGCAAGTTTCTCGAATAAAGGGTTTCCGAAATCGCTATCGATCTCAAGACGATGACAGAAATAAAGGTCTTCATAAGCTTTGTGTAGTACGACAATCCCGTTTCTGACAACGACAAAACTTCCGAAATGTTTTTTAAGTCTCTAACATAAATTTGAAACATTCTGAATGCCAAAAACAGTGTGAACACAATTTTTTTGGGGATTTTAAAATAAACCAAAGCACTTCTCAACTCTTCCACATCCACACCATAGAGAATTCCACTCCCAATGGTTATTAACGCAATTATCGCCAGAACTATCTTCAAATCCCCCCCAAAAAACAGTATCGAGACTGAAAATAGAATTAAAAAAGGTATTGATGCAATAATTCCGTAAATTGAGCTTCTGGAAAACACAAGGATGAAGATTGAAATTAATGTTGAGATAATCGGATTGAAACCAGAAGTGTAGATAGACACGGTAAACATAAACACTGCTAAAATTGCTATTCTGCCATTCAAACCATCTAATTCATCCACTCTTCTTTCAACAGCTTTCTCAACTATGTCAAGATACCTTGAAAGCATTCTACAACCTCACAATTTCATCACACATTGATGCCAACCTCTCATCATGCGTTGCAATTACAACAGTCTTTTCCAATTCTCTCAAGACTTGCACCAACTTAAACCTAAATTCGTAATCTTGCCCGGCGGTGGGTTCATCCAATAGAACAATATCGGCATCAAGGGCTTTTGCTATTGAAAGTCTTTTAGCCTCACCACCACTCAAAGAATGGGGATGCCTGTCTTTTAATTTTTCCAAGCCCAGAAGTTTGATCCACTTTTCCTTCGCCTCTTTCTCAACCTTTTTCTCACAAAAGTGATAGTTGGGGTATTGCAAGGCTATGGACACTTTGCCATACACTTTAACACCCTCAACTTTAATCAATCCTGCAATAATTTTTAGCAACGTTGTCTTTCCCGAGCCGTTGCGACCTGTTATTGCACAAACGCTATTCTTCATAATTTTCAAATTGAGACCTTCAAACAACTTCGAGTTGTATCCAAAACTTATTGAGTCCAATTCTACAGCAGTATTATCCATTCTCCTGTCTTCTCGTTCATTCAACCTAGTTTTCACGCAATTCTCCAACTTTGCATTGTTTTTGCCTTCCAACCAGATTACCCTATCAAACTTCTTTGCCAGTTCAATTCTGTGTTCCGACATTACAACCGTCTTATCACACTCAAGCAACAAGTTGAGAATTTTCTTGGTAATTTCTGGATGTAAATGTGAGAAGGGTTCATCCAAAGCTATGCAAGGTGCGTCGGAGGCTAAAGCGGTGGCAATTGTCACTAATTGTTTTTCTCCATCAGACAGTCTATGTGTTCTTTTGTCTAACAACTTCTTTATTCCACAGTACTCCGAAACTTCTTCGATCTTCCTTTCAACTTTATTCCTCCCAACCCTCCACAATGGTAAGGCAATTTCATCCCTTACTTTACCCATTAAAATCTGCTCCTCTGGATGCTGTGAAACGAAAAATACATGTTTTGGAGATGGTTTGCCAAACGCATGAATAACTCCTTCAACCTTACCGCCATAAAAATTTGGAATTAAGCCATTCAGCAATCTTAAAAGTGTTGATTTTCCGCTTCCAGTTTTACCTGCTATAAATACCTTCTCTCCTTCTTCAATTTTAACATCTACCTTATTCAGGGCTTTAATTCCATTTGGATAAGTGTAGCTTACGTTTTTGAGGGCGATCATTGTTTCCTTCACATTTCAATTCCTTTTTGTTTTAACAAATCAACAACATATGCATAAACCGATACTGCAATCAGATGATCAACAAAGAAGTCCTGCGGAATGAAGATTATCACACTGGCAACAAAAACACTCCAAAATGGGTTTAAGTTGAAACCAAAGTATTGTGAAGCTTTTACACTCCAACTCATTAACTTTGCATTAATTGTTGCATAGTAGTAAAACACAACAAAGCCAAGTAAGTAAACCGGAATTGCAGCAATACAACAGCCAACCCACAAAACGACCTTCTCCTTCAAACTTCCATTTCTCCAAAACATCTTCCTAAACAACCCGGCTATGAAAGCAGTCAATGGGAATGACCAGATATAACCTGCTGTAGGACCAACTAAAACTGCTATCCCCCCACCGAATCCTGAAGCAGCCGGAATACCAATAGCTATCATACCGATGTATATGAGTTGTGAAATCAAACCGTAAATTGGGCCCAAGAGCAAACCTGAAAACACAACCCCAAAGTTTTGCATTGTGTACGGTATAAATGCAATGTTGAATCTAATCTGAGCTGTTATAGCTGTTATTACCGCCATTGAACAAGCTAACACCATTTTAAAGTTGTTAACCATATTTTTTAGAAGTTAACAACATTTAAAAAGTTTACTAACTCAAACAATCGAAGCTTCATTTTAACATTCTAAAAATCGATAACCGTATATATCCGACTGTAGAATGCAAAACGATGAAGGTACCATGGAGAATGGTTTCTTCATGGTACTGCTCAGCCTGTGGTAAGTGTTGTAAAGAGTATAAAGTGAGGCTCAGTTTTTACGAATATCTGAAACTCAAGCATACAGGGTTTGTGGAGGAGAAAGTTGGTAGATATTACATAAAAAAGATTAAAAACACCTGTCCATTCCAAATCGGAAATTTGTGTTCGTTACAGGGTAAAACAAAGCCATTAGCGTGCAAACTGTATCCGTTTGTTGTGTTGAAGAGGGGTGATGAAAAAGCCTTGTATGAGTATAACAATGAAGAATTTTACGTTTACGTTGAGGTGGGTTGTCCAAACTTAAAATTGGGTAGGTCTAACAAAAAAATTGAGTCGTTGGTAAAGGAAGCAGTACAGTTGTTTTTAGGTAAAAGAGATACAAACCTAATCACATGTTCTCGATTTTCTCCAACTCCTCATCAATCTCCTTTATTAGCTTATTCAACGTTTCCTCAGAAATCAACCCTTTAATACAGCTATCCACCACAGCACTCTTTTGAGCCAATAGAACCCTCTTCCAAGTCCTAACCCAAATATCCTTAGCCAAATCCTTGTCTTCTACAAGCTTTGAGTAGTCCATGGACAACTGCTGGATTATTGAATCTAAATCTGAAATTATTCTTTTTGCTAATGTTTCCTGAATCTCTCCTTCGAACAGCATCCTCTCAACTTCCTGCTTTGCAGACTTTACAGCGATAATCCTGCCCAAAACTTCTTCATACCTCAACTTTTTCTCATCCATTACAAACTTCTTTTTGACAACTAACTCCAGGCTGATTCCTTGGACAACCAACGAGAACAGAACAACTCCAAAAACCATGCTGGCAATCATGTCTCTATTTACAACATCCAAGCTTAGCGCTAAAGCTACTGGAATCGTTCCATGCAGTCCACCCCAGAAAATTACGTGTTGCCATAAAAGTGGAATTTTGTTGTCAAAAAAGCCAATTAAATTTAAAATCGGATAGACTGCCAAAGCTCTTGAAAGTAGCACAACGGGAATTGCCACTAAAATTACATTCCAATAGTTCAAAAGCTTGTCGAGGTGTATGTCTATTCCAATCAGAATGAAAACGAGTGAATTTACGATGAAAACAACAAAACCCCAGAAGGTTATCAAGGAAACTCTCGTAGATGGGGACATTGAAAAAGTCCTTCCATAGTTTCCTATTATTAATCCTGCAGCCACAACGGCTATGACTCCTGAGACGTGGAAATTCTCAGCGATGATAAACGATGAGAAGGCTAAGATTAGAGTTATTGTTACCTCAATTAGGTGATCGTCGATATATCCTAAAATCTTGTATGCTGAATAACCCAGAATTAAGCCGATTACCGCACCACCAATGCAAACAACAAAGAAGTCCGCTATCGCTGTTATAATGTTTGCCTTACCAACTCTGGTCATCTCCAAAACAATACTAAAGATAACAACACCCGTACCATCGTTCAAAATGCTTTCCCCCTCAACGATCGTACTAAGTTTCTTTGGAACACTCAATGTCTTAAATGTGGCTAAAACGGAGACTGGGTCTGTTGGAGTAATCATAGCACCGAACAGCAAAGCCAAGAGTAATGGAATGTCTGTAAGATAATTTATCAAGTAACCGATTACAACAACACAAACAAAAACACCCAAGGTTGCCAAGGCAAGTATTGGCTTGAAATTACTCTTGAAGTTCTCCAATTCCGTGTTAATAGCCCCTTCAAACAGAAGTGGTGGTAAAATTAGGAAGAAAACTATGTCTTGAGTTAGTTTGATTTCTGGAAGTAGATTTGCCAAGCCGACAAACAGACCAACCAAAACCAAAGCTATTGTATAGGGAAATCGTATGTACTTGACCAACACTCCAACCGTGCACGAGATTAAGAGCAAAATCAGGATTTCCTCAAGCAACTCCATAAAAAATTTTGTTCAAAAAGATAAAGGTTACCTTTTAAATATCAATAATGCAAACAATTCTTTATGGATAGGGTCAAGGATAGTAAAACTAGAATCGGTGGTGTTGGTAAGCTTTTTGGGACTGACGGTGTTAGAGGATTAGCCAATGATGAAGTTACTGCTGAGATGGCAATGAATTTGGGCAGGGCTATGGGTAGTTTGAGAAAAGGAAGAATAGCAGTTGCAATAGATACGAGAATTTCAAGTTTTATGCTAAAAAATGCTGCGATTGCGGGAGTTTTATCAACAGGCTGTGATGTTGTGGATTTGGGATTGGCACCCACTCCAGCCCTACAGTATTACGTTAAAACGAGAAAAGAAATTAGGGGAGGAATAATGGTTACAGCAAGCCACAATCCAAAAGAATACAACGGCATTAAATTCATCCAAGAAGATGGGAGAGAATTTACGAGGGAAATGGATGAAGAGAGTGAAAAATTGTACTTCAGCAAGAACTTTGTTAAGGCAAAATGGAACGAAGTCGGTCAGGTGTACAAGGACAGCTGTTATAGAATTTATTTGGATGGGATAAAGGACAAAGTTGATGCCAACAGAATAGCGAAGAGGGAGTTTAAGGTTGTCGTTGATTGTGGTAATGGAGCTGGTTGTGTTACAACACCACAACTGCTCAAGGAGCTGGGATGTGACGTTTTAAGCATCAATTCACACCCAGATGGGAACTTTCCGGTAAGAAATCCTGAACCAGTTGAGGCGAACCTGTCGTTGCTTAAAAAATTCGTAACAGAGTTCAACGCTGATTTGGGAGTTGCCCATGATGGAGACGCTGATAGAGTTGTTTTTGTGGATGAGAATGGGAACTTTGTGAGCGAAGACGTTGCACTAGCTCTGATGGCAAAGTATTACGTTGAAATTAACAATGGTGGGAAAGTAGTTACTCCCGTTTCATCATCAAAGTGCGTGGAAGATGTAGTAATCGAGGCTGGAGGAGAGTTAGTCTATACTGCGGTTGGCTCTCCGGTTGTGGCTGAAACGATGATAAAAACCAAGGCTGTTTTCGGTGGAGAAGGAAACGGTGGTTTAGTTTTTCCAGAACATTTGTATGCGAGAGATGGGGCAATGGGTGTAGCCAAGATTTTGGAGATGATGGCAAGTGAAAACAAAAAGATTTCGGAATTGGTAAAAGGTATACCTAAATACTACACAATTAAGGAAAAAGTACCTTGCAAGGACAAGATAAAGCTGATTGAAGGGTTGAAAGAAGAATTTCCAGATGCAAACTTTATTGATGGGGCAAGAATAGATTATGAGAACGGTTGGCTATTAATAAGACCTTCAGGTACTGAACCAATAGCAAGGATTTTTGCTGAGGGTAAAGATAAAAAAACGGCAGAAGAGATCTTTAAGATTGGAATTGAAGCGGTAAAAAAGATTCTTCAGTTGTGATTTTAGATATATGCGTAAAGAATCACGCTTTGAATCAATCCAATGATGAAACCCAACACAGCCCCGGAAATCTCGATAAATCTCAACTCTTTTTTTGCAATTTTGTTGAACAAAGTCTCGATCTCTTCGTCGCTTATCTCTTTAGCCTTCTTTATTATGAACTCCCTAATATCAACGTTTTCAGCCAATTTTTTGGAGAATTCTTTTATTGCATTTGCAATGTAGTTGTTTATCGATGATGAGATATTTAAAGACAAGTTGTATCTCTCAGCTAGACCTTTAAACACACCAAACCTGTCCAGTATTTCATCTATCCTTGCTTTGATTGAATTTTCGTATGACCTCTTCATAGCTCCATCAATTATAAACTCAAAGTCTTTTTCATTCAAAATGTCGTTAAGTGAATCCAAAATCCTCTCCGTCAGTTCCTCACTTCTCGCTGGAATTAGCCCCTGAAATCTTATTCCAAGAATTTTAATAGGTTTTTTTGGATGAAAAAGTAATTTGACTGCAACAACGTTTGTTATGTATCCTATAAACGCTCCCAGTATCGGTGGGAGAAGGTATATCACTTCCATGTTTGTAATTTAAAATGAAATTCAAAACTTTTTGGGTTGTTCATCGTATTTAGATTATCTTAATTTTATTTTAAAAAAATTTAAATTTATAAAATAAATCTTGCATCAGCCACAGTTATTCTGTCGTCAAATGCAAAAGTTGGATTTAAATCTACCTCTTTAATCTCAGGATTTTCATGCATTAGCTTGGACAATTTCAACAGTAAATCAACTACCGCATCTAAATTTTTTGGCTTATCTCTATAACCCCTCAAAATGATGGAAACTTTCGTTTCATCGATCATTTTGATTGCCTCATTTTTATCAAACGGTGCGATTCTAAACGATACATCCTTGTAAACTTCAACGTACTTTCCACCAGTACCAAAAGAAATGACAGCTCCAAACTGTTCATCTTGGAATGCTCCAACAAACAACTCCAATCCCTTAACCATTGGAGAAATCAAAACACCCCACTCGGACTTTAGCTCGTTGAAGTGCTTGACAACTTCATCATCACTTCTTACATCCAATCTAACGCCATTAACTTCACTCTTGTGCAAGCCCTTAATATTCAGCATTTTCAAAACAACGGGGTAGCCAAACTTCTTAGCAATTTTCAATGCCTCCTTTTCAGAATAAGCTACACCGTAATCCAACACTGGAATGCCGTATTTTTTCAACAGTTCTCTGCACTCAGCCTCAGTTGGAAATCTGTTTTCTTCCAAAGCTTTTTTGATTATTTCATCCATAATACCACCTCAATGCAACCAAAGCTTTTGCCGCCCTTTCAGGTGTTGAAAACACTGGAATTTCTTTGGACTGCATCTTCTTTGTCTCTTCTCTCTCGACCTCTCCCCCACCAGTGTAACAAACAACTATTGGTTTTTCGTTCCAACACTGCTCTATTACTTCGCTTGCCCCTTCAATTGGATCCCCAAGCACAACTAAGATGGCGTCCACATAATCTTGACTTAGTTCAATACTTAGTTCAATCACATCCTTGTACATTTCAGCATTAGCATCTCCAGTCAAATCGATTGGATTGTCCAAGATTGCATGGGCTGGTGTTACTTCTCTAAGCTTCTCCTTCAACTCCTCTGGCGTATAAATCACATTAAAGCCATGCCTTTCCAATACATCTATTGCGAGAATTGCTGCACCTCCAGAACTTGTGACAATCAAAACCCTGTTACCATCAAGTTTGGGGAGATAAGCCAAAGCCTTCGAGAAATCGTAAAACTCTTCAAAATCTCTCGCCCTTATAATCTTTGCTTGTTTACAAGCAGCCTCAAAAACCTCATCCCGCCCAGCCATCGATTTTGTATGGCTCTCTACAGCTTTCTTACCCCTCTCAGTAACTCCCGGCTTTAGAACAACTATTGGTTTTTTACACTCCTTTGCCACATTCATAAACGCTCTGCCATCCTTGACACCCTCAATGTAGAGGGAAATCACCTTTGTATTCTCATCATTGCTAAAGAATTCAATTAAATCCACCTCGTTAACATCAGATTTGTTACCTAAGCTAACGAAGCATGAAAGACCGAAGTTCTCCACTTCCAACCAATCTGCAAAAGCAGCAGATACTGTCCCGCTTTGTGAAATTATCGCTATTTTTCCCTTTTTTGTTATCAAGGGCCATGAGGCACACATGCTGTTGTGGGTGTTGTTAATCCCTTGACAGTTTGGACCAATAACCCTTATTCCGTACTTCTTAGCAATTTCCAGCAACTCGTTTTCCAACTTTTCTCCTTCACCACCAATTTCTCTGAAACCGCCTGTGATGATTACAACGTTCCTTATGCCCTTCTTGCCCGCATCCTCTAAAACTGAAGGAACAAATTTCGAGGGTACCACTATAACCGCTAAATCCACCTCACCTTCAATCTCAATTAAATTCCTGTAAACTTTTTTACCCAAAATTTCGTCTGCCTTTGGATTGATTGGATATAATTCGCCTTTAAACCCTCCGTCAATCAAATTTTTTAGTATTGTGTGTCCAAGCTTTCTTGCGTCTGGTGAGGCACCGACAACAGCAATTGATTTTGCATAAAACATACGCTCCAGCACAATTTTTAATGATTAATTCTCGTATAAATCACTTTTGTTCTTATCGAGAATTGTGAAGTATTCAGGAATAATGTAGTATAATACTAAAAAATTAATAAAAATTATCGAAAATATTTAAGCCTACTTTATCTATTTATTAAGGAATTAATTAAAAATCAATTTTATTCATACTTTTTGTGACAAATTATTAGAAATATTTAAAAGTAGTTATAATA
>QMZC01000081.1 GCA_003662995.1 Archaeoglobales archaeon | reverse complement strand
TTAAGATATTCTTTTGCTCAATTAGTTGTTTAAATCCTGTAAGAAGCTGGAATTTGTTCTGTAAGCTGTTTATGCTTTATTATAATAAGTTGAGGTGGTGTTTATGTTAAGTGGACAGGTCCATGTAAGAATAACGCAAATATTATATGATTGAGCTATGATAACGATAGCAGAAGATATAAAAACCAAGAAAATCACTCAAACTCCAACAGGAATTGAGATAAACAAAATCAAACCAATCAACTTCTACCCCAGAATCTTAATAGGCTTCCCAAAAGATTACACGGTTTAAAAACTAACCACAACATCTCTCCCCAGGTACTTCAACAGGATACAACGAAGTTAAACAAGCTAAACACAACTCTTTTCTGTCAAATCCAACAGCCTTTAGTAAACCATCTAAACTCAGATAAGCCAAAGTATCGGCATTTAACATCTTCCTTATCTCCTCAACGCTTCTGCTTGATGCTATAAGCTCTTCTCTCGTTGACATGTCTATGCCGAAGTAGCAAGGAGCAATTATCGGAGGACTTCCAACCCTGAAATGGACTTCCTTAGCTCCAGCTTTCCTAACCATTTCAACGATCTTCCTTGATGTTGTTCCCCTAACGATGCTATCATCAACCAAAACAACCCTTTTACCCTCAACGTTCCTTCTCACAGCGTTAACCTTCAGCTTGACTGAGAACTCCCTCAACTTCTGTTCGGGCATGATGAAAGTCCTACCGACGTACCTGTTTTTAATTAAAGCCTCCAGATACGGTATTCCCGACTCTTGTGAAAATCCTATTGATGCTGTTATACCGCTATCGGGTATGGATGATATGATGTCCGCCTCAACGTAACTCTCCTTAGCCAAAATCCTGCCCATGTTATGTCTTGCCTCATACACACTCTTCCCATCTATTATTGAGTCAGGTCTTGCGAAGTATATGTATTCAAAAACACACAAAGCTTTTTTGTTTGATTTTGCAATTTTGACAAATTCTACGTTATTAGTTTCAATTATAACAGCTTCTCCCGGCTTAACGTCTCTAATCAGCTTAGCACCAACCGCATCAATTGCACAGCTTTCACTAGCAATGACGTATCCAAAGTCTGCCTCACCAACACAAAGGGGTTTGAAGCCCAAGGGGTCTCGAAAACCAACAATCTTATCGTTTATTAGCATTGTTAGTGTATAGCTACCAATGAGTGCCTCATCAAGTTTAGCCAAAGACTCCTGAATGCCATATTTCAGCAGATAGTTTGACAAAAGCTGGGCTATAACTTCTGTATCTGAATCTGTTAGAAACACCCTACTCTCATTCTCAAGTTTCATTCTCAAACCCCAGTAGTTGACAAGATTGCCGTTGTGTGCGACGGCAATCATTCCAGCCTTTGATTTTACCAATAAAGGTTGGGCATTTTCTATTTTAGACTCTCCAGTTGTCGAATACCTTACATGTCCAATTGCACTACTCCCATTTATCCTATTCAGAATTTCTTGGCTAAAGACTTCGTTGAGCAATCCCATTCCCTTGTGTAAATGAACCATGTTGTTATGGAATGTTGCAATTCCCGCTGACTCCTGACCACGATGTTGGAGTGAGAACAATAAATAATACGTAATTTTCGAAGTTAAGTTTTCATCGTTGCAGTATACTCCAACAACTCCACACATTATTTTAAATTATTTTTTGAATTTAATTATCTCATATTCAACTAGTTCCTACTCTTCTTCTTGTTAATCCAGTTGTACCTTCTCAACCTCCTACTCCTACCAAATCCACATGCAGCACAATAACCCTTTCTTCTGTGGAAGGAAACCCTACCACACCTTCTACATTTAATATGAACCCTCTTCCTACCTCTCTTACCCATCGCAGCCGTCGTCATGCTATCACCTAGAACGATGGTGAGACAAACACAACTGTGTCACCACGAATTACGACACTACCCAACTTTCTAACGACCTCACCTTCCTGAATCTCTTCAGCGTTGTGTAAAACCAAATTCATGTGTATGTCGTATCCATTCAATATGCCCCTAAACTCTCTTCCACCCTTTAGTCTTACTATTACTGGCGTCTGCAACGCTTTGTTCAGTATATCCAGCGGTCTGTTTGCCATACCTTCTCCTCCAGAAATGTTTTAAAATGCTTGGCATGACCAATATTTAAAAATATCGGAGGATGTCAATGAAGAGGTTGAGGAAGAAGGAGGCAAAGAAGGTCATCAATGAAATCTCCAAAATAGGTGTAGAAATCAAAGGCAACATGGATGTTGTAAATTTTGGAGATGCTGATGTCATTCTCGTTGACAACGAGCCCTTGATTTTAAAGTATGATGATAGATACTATTTGACAGTCTATGGTGTTATAAAGTTTAAACCTGAGAAGAATAAGGTTGTTGTTGACGAAGGGGCTTTGAAGTTCATCATGAATGGGGCAGATGTTATGAGGCCTGGAATAGTTTATGCTGATGAAAATATAAAAAAAGATGATTTTGTTTACGTGGTTGTTGAGGGGAAAGAGACACCAATTTCCGTGGGTGTTGCATTAGTAAATGGCAAGGAGATGATTGGTGAGAGAGGAAAGGCTGTCAAAAACATCCATCACTTGAAAGATAAAATATGGAAGTATTTTTTTAGATGAGTTTTTACCTTTGTTTTTACTCTGTACTCTTAGCCTGTTTGATTCCATTGATGAGTTTGTTGAGTGGTATAACTACGTGAAACCGCACATGATTTTGAATGGATGAGTTAGATAATACACCTTATCAGGCATTTGCAAGGTGAAAGAGTTTTTGAGTATAAGAGGTAGTTATTTGAGGAGTGAAGTTATTTTGGGACATCAATTCAAAAATCATTTCTTAAAATCAATAACGTCGTGTATTGTTGGTGTTTCAGGCTGTAAGATCTCTTTAACAGCATCAAAAAACTCCGCATATATGTGCATGTCAACGGCGAAGTGGTAGTAAACGTGATTTTGAAAACCTGTTAGTTCTGCAACGTATTGCGTTAGCAGAGAAAAAGCGTAGGCGTTTGCATGCATGGCTCCATAAGCATCGTTTGAACGCATGTAAAAAAGCCCTGCTAGCGTTTCATCATTCAAAGCAAAAAATTGGTATCCCCTTAAACAAGGCGGCTCATCACTCAACAAATCCCATGGTCTTGATATACCGACATAACAGTCTCTTCTAAACTTATCTTCTCTCAGCTTCTCAATTACAGCATACAACTGGTCAACCCTCACTACATCCTTTTCACAATACCTTGCCCTCTCAGCATAAGTGTAGGTTTCATCCTCTTTGAGAATGGGTTCGTTTATAGGTTTGTCAATGGATTTTGCACATATTACGTAATCGTGGGCGTATTCCACCCCATACTTTCTCGTAAACGGAGCCTTATCGTGAATTTGATTTTCATATGGGTTCTTAACTTCAACAAAAGTTCTGTGTAAAAACTTGCTCTCAGCCTGTCCCTCAAACATCTCACCCCATTCTGTCTTTTTTACCATTCCCTCAAAATAAACACCCTCCAAAACGGAGTGCCAGGCTGAAGATAGGTAATCTTCAACGATGTGAGTGCCATATTCAGTTACACCGTACTTTTCTTCATATTCATCCCTCTCATCTTTGGCTCTCTTCAAATCTCTCATGTAAATGTGCGGTACGTTAATCAACATCGCTATACTCCCTTTTTTGTATCCAGTTTTATCTAAAACCTGCTCCACAACGTAGTTTACAAAATCAAAGTTGAATGTAAAGTAATTCAAAACATCCAACGATCTGACAAGCGTTGTAGCATTCAACTGGTTTTTGTAAACAATAAAGCTTATTTCTGTGATTGCTGGTGGAGTATCACAATTATGATCTTTAGCCCTCCATATCGGTATTGAAACCCTCCTTGTAAACGGTGTGGACTTCAGCTTTTGAATGGCATCATCTATTGACTCTTTAACTCTACCTGTGTATCTCTCTCCACAAATAGTGTAACCACTAAAGTCGTATTCTAACTCATGAACGTAATCAGGATTCTTTACAACCGCAAATGCTGGTTTACATCTCAGTGTATCTCCATACTTGGATTTACATTCCACACCTTCATCGATTATTTTCCCTAAAAGCTTGTTTTTTAGCTCTTTAGCATCCTTTGAAATTATCATGATTTATCAGTTTGTAGAGAATTAAAAAATTTTGTGCTACTCTGTGAGGAATGTATGACAAAGTATCTATAAGAATTAATCATTAAGTAATGAATTGTGAAATTGATTAAAAACCTCAACATTTATTAAGTGTAGGCTAAATTTTATTGATATTGAAATGAAAGGGGGGATGCCTTATTTTAATAGAGGTTAGATTTCACGGGAGAGGAGGACAAGGAGTTGTTACAGCAGCAGATATGTTAGCTGTTGCGGGATTTAGAGAAGGGTATTACACTCTTTCATTCCCAACATTTGGAGCAGAAAAAAGAGGAACTCCTGTGGCATCATTTTTGAGGCTCTCTGACAAACCGATTGTTTTGAGGGATGAGGTGTACTATCCAGATTACGTTGTTGTTCTTGATCCGACAGTAGTTGAGTCAGTGAAAGTAGATGATGGGTTGAAGGAAAACGGATTGCTTATTGCAAACTATCCTAAGTCTGCTGAAGAGTTCAAGAGTTTGTTGAATACTAAAAGAAAAGTGGTAACAATTAACGCAACAAAGATGGCTATGGAAGTATTGGGCAGACCAATAACAAACACGGCTATGGTGGGGGCTTTTGCTGGAGCTACAAAACTGATAAAACTTGAAACGCTGAAAGAAACGATTTATGAATGGTTTAAGGGGGAGGTAGCTGACAAAAACGCAAAACTTGTTGAGGAAGCTTATAACTACATGGCGGAGGTGAGTAGATGATTGAGATTACTATTGGAGCAATATCAAAACCCATGGAAGCAAAGAAAATCAAAACTGGAGATTGGGGGACCGAATATCCAGTTGTTGACATTGAAAAATGCTCTGGATGCAAAAGCTGTGAGATGTTTTGCCCGGATTTGTGCGTTGAAGTGGTAAAGGAAAACAGAAAGAAGTATGCGGTTTTCAATTACGATTATTGCAAAGGTTGTGGAGTTTGCGCTTTTGTATGTCCAGAAGATGCGATAAAGATGGAGATGAAAGAAATCTACAAATTAGAGGTGGAGTGACATGATGAAAGTTGTTAGGGGTTTCTATTCTGTAGCACATGCTGTAAAGACTTGCAAGCCAAACGTGATTTCCGCTTATCCGATAACCCCACAAACGGAAATCGTTGAGAATTTGGCAGCGATGTATGCAAATGGTGAGTTGGAAAATTGCGTATATATCACAGCAGAATCCGAGTTTTCTGCCGCGTCAATTTTAGTTGGAGCATCGGCAGCGGGAGCAAGAACCTTTACTGCCACATGTAGCCAAGGGTTGATTTTGATGAGTGAAGTGTTAATCAACGCTGCCGGAATGCGATTGCCAATTGTTTTGGTGAATACAAATAGAGCTTTGTCTGCTCCATTGAGCATTTGGAATGACCATCAGGATAGCATGTTTATGAGGGATGCAGGAATCATACAAGTTTACGTTGAGAACAATCAAGAGGCTCACGATTTGATTCCACAAGCTTACAAGATTGCTGAGAACAGCAAGGTTTTACTTCCATTCATGGTGTGTATGGATGGTTTCAAGCTAACACATGCCTATGAGCCCGTCAATCTACACACTCAAGAGATGATTGACGAATTTCTACCACCATACGAGCCAGTAGCAAAACTTAGTGTTGAAAAACCATTAACCTTTGGAGCTTATGCACCCCCACATATCTACATGGAGTTTAGGGTGGCATTGCAAAATGCGATGGAAAGGGCAAGAAAAGTTATAGAGGATGTGTTTAAAGAGTGGGCTGAGTTTACAAAGAGGGATTGGAGTGGTCACATCGCTGCAGAAAATGTGGATGGTGCAGAAACTGCTGTTGTAACGATGGGTTCAATCACCAGTCTTGTGAGAGATGTCATTGAAGAGTTGAGGAAAGAAGGTAAAAAAGTTGGATTAATAAAACTGAGGACTTTTAGACCATTCCCCAATGATGAAATTAAAAAAGCGTTAGAGGATGTTAACAAGGTAATAGTAATCGAAAGAGCAGTTTCATTTGGAAATGAGGGGCAGGTGGCAATTGAGATCAAAAATGCTTTGTATGGCGGTAACAATGAAATTTACTCATTTGCTGTTGGATTAGGTGGTAGAGACGTGCCGAGAGAGTTAATTGTAAAGATTATCGACAATGTGATGAAAGGTAAAGTTAAGCAGGGATTCTACTTTGAGGGTGTCCATGAATTCAGGGAGGTGATACCGTGAAGTACTTCAGTGCTGGTCATGGAGCATGCCCTGGATGTGGATTGCCGATAGCTGTGAAAAATGTACTGCAAGTTTTAGATGGCAAATGCTTTGTTGTAAACTCAACTGGCTGCTTGGAAATCATAAGCTCTCAGTATGGCAAAAGTGCGTGGGGTGTGCCTTACATCCACTCATTGTTTGAGAACGCCGCTCCAGTTGCTGCTGGGATTGAGGCTGCTTTAAAAGCTTTGGGAAGGAAAGATGAGGGGCATGTAGTGGTTTTTGCTGGAGATGGGGCGACAGCAGATATTGGTTTTGGTTGTTTGTCTGGAGTTATGGACAGAAATCACGATATAATTTACATATGCTTGGACAACGAGGCTTATCAAAATACAGGACATCAACAAAGCGGTTTAACGCCATTGGGCGAAGCAACAACAACCACACCTGTCGGTAAAATGATGCCGGGAAAGTTGAAGAACAAGAAGGATATGGTGTCTATAGCGGTTGCTCACGGCATACCCTACGTTGCAACATCATCTTCAGGCTTCCCTGCAGACATCAGGAGAAAAGTAAAGAGAGCTTTGGAGTTTGAAGGTACAAAGTACATCCAGATTCATTCTCCTTGTGTTACAGGATGGGGGGTTGATGGAAAAGGTGGAGTAATAGCTGCAAAACTTGCAGTAGAGACTGGATTGTACCCTCTAGTTGAATTCGAATACGGAAAGCTTACGAGGGTGAGGAAAATTAAGGATAGAAAACCCGTTGAAGAGTACTTAAAGATGCAGAGAAGATTTAGGCATTTGTTCAAGCATCCAATGGGTAAGCAGATAATTGAGGAATTGCAAAGGATAGCAGATGAAAATACAAGAAGATACGGGTTGGATGTAAAGAGGAAATAACTTTTTTGTAATTTTATTTTAAAACTTCTGCGTAGGCAATAGATGAGCAGATTTAAAAGAATTGAGGGAATTCTTATAACCAAAACTATCAGTTTATACTGTTATCGTCCTTAATAATTTGGGTTGTTCTAAGGTTTTTATGCCCTAATAGTTGTTGAATGCACTTTATATCTGCTATGTAAAAATATGACTCCCCTTAGCAGTTCTCTTGGAGTTTTGATAGATTTCAGAAATCTTTTCTCTATTTTCTCATACCAAATAAATCGTTCCTCTGTGAGTCTTAGAATCTTTCTCGATGCAGAGGATCATGGCTTTTGCGGCGTGGAACATTGCATAGTAAGATGTACTGCAACATCTTTCGTACAACTCCATCTCGAATTTCTTTTTCAGCATCATGAAGAAGTTTCTCGGTTCAACCTCATCCAATTGAGATTCCTTCCATCTCAATAGATAGATAAGCGAGAATCCCATTTTCTCCATAGTTTTTAAATGCTTTTTTCGATAACCTTCACAGAGATCAATCTGCCAACATCTGGAATAAACGAATACGCTACTACTCCTAACCTCTTTTTCTATTCTGTCATCACCTACAATTACGAGGAAATCAATATCGCTATTTTCAGAATGGTCTCCACCAACATGTGAACCAAATAATGTTATATCTTTTATCTTCTTTAAATTCTTCTTTGAGCTTTTTTGATAGAATCGTTAAGCTTAGCAAAGAGCATGAAGGGTTTATTACATACTTTAATTTTCCATAAAGTGGGGTTAATCTTTTCGTACAAGATAATTTTGGCTGGCCTCTCCTTCACCTCGAATAGCTGTTTATGGTCTGGTTTGTTTTGGTTGAATAGAGCTACACAACATCGAGCTTAGCGTGGTCGTCCATGGGAATTATTTCAAGCCTGTACTTTCCTTCGGGAAGGTAGAAAAGTGGAGTGTAGGTGAAATTCGCGGAGGTGTTGAGGTTGAAGGAGTAGGGAGGGGTGTTGCCCGGACGATTTCGGTGTCCTGCCATACTTTGCCGTTCTTGCTTAACGCGAGCATTTCGCTGTTGCTCGCATTGATGTCCTTGATTATCTTGGTGTTCTGGCAGTAAAGGTCGGATTCGGCTTCAAAGAGGTAGATTACTGTTTTTGAAGCAATTACTATCAGTAAGGAAAGATATAATAACGTTTAACACCAAATCATTAACATGGAAATCGAGGAAAGAATTGTTGTAGATCCCAAAGTTATGGTTGGAAAACCCGTAATAAAAGGTACGAGGATTCCAGTAGATGCTATAATAAAAAGACTGGCTGATGGTATGAGCATAAGAGATATACTGGAAGAATATCCTAACCTTACGGAAAACGACATAAAAGCTGCGTTAAGATATGCAGCAAGAATAGTCTCTGGAGAAGAAGTAATCCCAATGGTGGAGAAAGCTTGAAAGCTAAATTTCTCGTAGATGAATGTACCGGCAAGAGGTTAGCAACTCTTTTAAAGAATGCATGATATGATGTAATCTTTGTTGGCGACTGGAAACCTTCTGCAACTGATGAAGAAGTTCTAAAAAAGCAAAAGAGGATGGAAGGATTTTAATTACAGATGATAAGGATTTTGGAGAGCTAGTTTTCAGGCTTGCAATACCTACGAATGGAGTGATATTGATAAGAACATCAACTACCGATCCTTTAGCGAGATTTCATTTGCTTGAGAATTTGTTTAAATCTGTTGATGTAGATGGGAAATTTATTGTCGTACGGGATGATGTTATAAGGGTCAGAAACATCAAATAGCACTCACACCCAATAACTAAAATGTCGTAATTCATATTTTAAATTCTTAAAACTTCAATTCAGATTTTTTTCTCCAAACTCTTTTTACCCTCTTTTCAATCCTCAATGCCCAACCAACTTCTTTCTCTCCCCTCTAATCGTAGAAAAGGTACCAATACAACCTATGAAGGTTGTTGCAGAAATCATCAAACCGATCTCGAACCAGCTATGTTTGCATCTTATGACGATTTCAAGGTTGCCGTCCTCGTTGATCCAGAAGCCGTTTATGACTGAGTATAGGGGAATCGATTTAACAGTTTCAACCTTTTACCATCCTTGTATATTCTGGCTTCCCAGAGAAGATCGTAAGCTTAGCAGAGAGCTTGAAGGGGATTTTTGGGCTTGATATTTTGACTCTCTACGAAGTTAGTCTTTATGACCTAATTACTATATTTTCTCTTTAATTTTTGCTTACTTAGCAAGAAGACTTGAATTATTTCCTCAACTTCCAGAAACCAAAATTTGTTGGTGTAACAACCTCGCCAATATAGCCACGAGGATTGGAATGGATCAAGATACTGTTATCTCTTCAACCTCGTTTGGATTCTTTTTGAGATCTATCCATGCTTTAAATGTGATAAGCCAGTCTGGATCTGCGTTGATGACTTTATCAATGTCACGAATTGCTCACATCCATGTAGCATTTTTAACAAAGGCATGGGTGTGCCAGCTATAAACTCATTATTACTTTTTGATTCAGGATGTCTATGACTTCTAAATCATACCATATTCCGAAGTCGTAGAAGAGGTAAAATAAGCATAAGTTCCAAAACGCTAGATACTCCTAAACCAGTTTAACTTTCAAGTTTGAAACTCTATCGATATCTAGAAAATCCTTGTCTTTGGTTATTAGTTCTTCGTTTCTGTTTATGCAGATAGATGCTATTAAAATATCTGCAAAGGGTTTTGTTTTTCCCGATCTCCTCAAACGCTTTTGGAGTTCTATGGCTAATAGAACATCTACTCTTTCTATTATAAGAACCCTTCCATAAAATTTCTCGTAATCTGTTATGGGAGGATATTCTACGAGAGTTACTTCAGCTATATTTTCTCTGATTTCCTCTTTGTTTTTAACTCTTTCAATTGCAATGTTCGTATCTATCACTACCACCTTACTCTCTCCTTCTCCTTTTCTCTCATCTTCTTGAGAATCTTTAGCTCCTCATCTAAGTCAAACTCCACGTTTTCGCTTTTTGGAAACTTTAAGCTTAAATAGAGGTTATAAAATCTCATATCAACATAATCTTTCCTCATTTCCTCAACTATTTTTTCCAAGATCAACTTTTTCAAATCATTTTCGTCAACCCAATTTGGAACTTCGATCTGAATTATCTTTCCCATAGAATTTAATTTTCGTTGGAAGTTAAATACCTTTTCTCCAAATTCTATTCAACACCGATTTGATTTTATTTTCCAACCTCCTTAGCCCAACCATCTCCTTTCTCCAATCGTAGAATAGGTAGCCAATACAACCAATAAAGGTTGTGGCAAAGATTGCTAAACCGATTTCGAACATTGATTTCAAGATTACAGGTATAATTGATCTAAGCCGTTGAG
>QMZC01000080.1 GCA_003662995.1 Archaeoglobales archaeon | reverse complement strand
TTCAAATCGTAAGCCTTGGCATATACAATTTCTCCAGAAGCATTCACAAAAATCATCAAATTGATTTTTAATGCCGTGAATGTACTATCAACCAGATTAGAATCAATGTATTCCTGATTTCTGTCCTGAATGAATTGATAAGTGTCATCCCAAGCAGCCCAGTCGTAGCACATACTGTCCAATTCTGATAGTTCATGGTCTAATACACTCTCGATCCTCTTGGAGTTCTCAATCACATACTTTTGCTCCAATTCGTCAAATCTGCTTGAAATTGTTGTGCACAATACCAAATAAGTGGAGAGTACAGATAGAAGTAAAATAACTCCAATGATGATCAGTTTGTTTCTCCTCAATGACATTCTTAACTTCAACTTGTATAATAATTATGATAATTAAAATTTTCTGTTTTCGAGTTACAGAATAGCTAATCCAATTTAAAAAAACAAAAATTATACTATATGAAAAATTTAATTATCGTACCGATTCCATTCTCAACCGCCCTTTTGTAAACTACTGATGCAGTGGAAATGTCCTGAATTGCTAAGCCTGTAGAATCAAATATCGTAATCTCATCTTCACTTTCCCTACCACTCTTTTTACCAACAATAATCTCTCCAATTGTAGCATGTATGTTTTCAGCTTTTAGAATGCCTTTACCTACGGCAACGTTTATTTCGCCGCTATGCAAAGCCTGCTCAATATCATCAACAACTATCTTTGCTCTCAATAGAATTTTCTCATCCAACTCTTGCTTTCCCGGAGCATCAGCACCTATTGCGTTGATGTGTACCCCTTCTACAACCCAGTCTTGTTTAACAACGGGTTTTCTTGAGGGGGTAGTAGTTGTCAGTACATCACAATCACACACCACTTCAATACTTTCAGTTTTGGCTTCGACACCACTTCTTTCACAAAACTCAACAAATTTTCTGGCACTTTTTTCATTAATATCATAAACCTTAACTCTTTCAATCTCAAAAAGCGTGGATAAAGCTATGAATTGCGTGTAAGCCTGCATTCCACACCCAACAAATCCAAACACCTCGCTGTCTCTCCTTGCTAAATATTTTGCTGCTATTCCCCCTGCCGCTCCAGTTCGCATGTTTGTTATGTGCATCGCATCCATGACTGCCAAGGGAAAACCCGTTTCCGGGTCATTGTAAATTAGCAAAGCCATAACTGTTGGCAGACCAATCTTGGGATTGTCTGGATGGGAATTGACCCATTTGATTCCTGCTTTACCCTCTAAATAAGCGGGCATAGCCCTCAAATCGCCTTTATCAAAAGTTAGATATACCTTTGGTGGCATTTGAACCAAACCTCTACCATGCATCTCAAACGCATGTTCAACAGCTTTAATTGTATCTTCCATCGTCAAAATCTTTTCAACTTCTTTTTTTGTTAGGAGTAACGTTTCCATAAATTCTGCTTTGTGTCTTGCTTAAAAGTCTTGCCTAAAACAAACAAATTCATAACAACTTATCAGTAAAAATTAGAAAAAAATTTAAACAAACGTCGAATTTTTCGCTCATGGCTGTCGTTGTAGACGCTATAAGAACACCTGTCGGCAGGTTTGGTGGGAGTTTGAAAAATCTTCAGGCGTATGAACTTGCAGCAATTACAATCAAGGCTTTGCTGAAAAAGTTGAATTTAAAACCAGTGCCAAGCAACGATGATGTTGAATTTTACCCATCAAAACTTCCGAAGGGCAAAATTGAGTTGGAGCAAAAGTACTTTGAGTACGAGGGAGATGAAATTGTTATTGATGAGGTGATTTTTGGAAACGTTTTGCAAGCCGCACAGGGACAAAATCCCGCAAGACAGGCAACAATTTTTGCTGGTCTGCCAAAAGAAACTCCAGCCACAACGATTAACAAAGTTTGTGCTAGCGGCTTAAAATCAATAGCAATGGCTTATGAAAGCATAAAAGCTGGCTACAATAAGGTTGTAATCGCTGGAGGAATGGAAAGTATGAGCAATGCCCCTTATGCGTTAACAAAAGCCAGATGGGGTTACAGAATGTTCAATGATGAAGTTGTTGACATCATGGTTCACGATGGCTTGTGGGAAAAATTCTATGGTTATCACATGGGAATGACAGCAGAAAACATCGTTGAACTTTACGGAATTAGCAGACAAGAGCAGGATGAGTTGGCTTTGGAGAGCCATAGAAGAGCTGTTAAGGCAATTGACGATGGTGTATTCAAGGAAGAAATCGTACCCGTTGTTGTTAGGGAAAAGAAGGGAGAAATTGTTGTTGATACCGATGAGCATCCAAGAAGAGACACGAGTTTGGAAAAATTGGCAAAACTCCCACCTGTATTCAAGAAAGATGGAACTGTTACGGCTGGAAATGCTAGTGGTGTCAATGACGGTGCTGCTGTTGTACTGCTTATGGATGAAAAGTTTGCTGAGGAGAATGGATTCAAAGCTAAGGCAAAGATTATCAGTTATGCAGCAGGAGCAATAGACCCCGCTTACATGGGATTGGGTCCAATTCCAGCAATCAAGAAGGCTTTAAAGAGGGTAAATCTAACATTGGATGACATTGATTTAATCGAGCTAAACGAGGCTTTTGCAGCTCAGGCGATAGCATGTATTAAAGAACTGAATCTGGATTTGGAAAAAACAAACGTTCATGGGAGTGGAATTTCATTGGGGCATCCAATTGGGTGTACTGGAGCGAGAATAACTACTACACTGATATACGAAATGCAGAGAAGAAAGGCAAACTACGGCTTAGCGTCACTTTGTATTGGCGGTGGAATGGGATTCGCCATGGTTTTTGAGAGGGTTTAACCCTTCAACTTTTTGATTGAAGAGAGTATAGTAAATATAAAACAAAAAATCGCAAAAATACCAAAAATAAGATATAATTGCTTAAAGACAATGTAGTTATGGCAATATACATTGTGCTTTCGAAACTGACAGATGATGGTGCGGAGACAATTGTAGAAAAACCAGATAGAATAAAAGAGGTCAACAAAGAATTAGAAAAACAGGGTTTAAAGGTTTTACAGCAATATTTGGTTTTTGGTGAATACGATTTTGTGAACATAGTTGAAGCTGAAGATAACAAAACGGTGGCAAAAGCGTTGTTAAACCTCGCCTCAAGAGGGACAATCCGAACTGTTACCCTTCCTGCGATACCAGTGGATGAGATAATTGAAGAATTGAAATCCTGAATTTCTAATTTTTAAATTTTTTATTGTATCTAAAAATCAAGTGGTGGAAAATCATAAATAAATCTCCTTAAAATTGGAGCCAATGAGATTGGAAGAGATATTTTCAGATTCATTTGATTTGGCTAAGAAATTAACAGAGGACTTTGGAAAACTTTTGATTTTAATGGTGTTAAGCATAATACCACTTTTAGATTTAATTGTCATAGGTTATGGATATAGGATTGTCCAGATGGGGAGAAGGGAGTTGCCTGAGTTGGACAACTACTTAGATTTATTCATCAACGGCTTGAAAATCATCGTTGTTGTAATTTATTTTATAACTCCTATTCTGCTTATACTCATTTCCCTTGGACTCAAGTTCACTTCAGTTGTTATTCTGATAATGTTTCTATCCATCTCCCTGCTTTTCTTACTGGCAATTGTCGCAGCAATTGGAATTGTACATATGATAGTAAACAACAGTATGGCTAAGGCTTTTGCAATTGGCGAGATAATGGATATAATCTCGAAAATAGGGTGGAGCAAGTACCTCTTATGGCTTTTGGTTGTTTTTATAATCTCAATAGTTATATCTGCATTTGAAAGCATCCCTTACATTGGACTGTTGATTTCGGGAGTATTAGCTCCATTCTATACGGTTTTTGCTGCTAGAGCATCCTATCTGATTTACATGGAGGCGAAGGTATGAAGGAGTTGATTGTAAGATTGTATGAAAAAGCAAGGGAAAAGGACTGGAAACCTTGGGAGCTGCAGGATGAGTTGAGAAAGTTGTGTAGCAATGTTGTGGCCGTTGGCGATGACCTATCGTTCGTTTTGAAGTTTGAGAAAGATGTTGCAATAGACTTAAACGAATTAATCAAATTAAACGGAAGAAAAACGAAGATATATCCTTACAAAAATGCAGTAAGGTTTGATAGAGGATATGTAGCTTTTGATGGAAAATTTTTAAGGATTAGCAAAGATATAGACGAAAAGAGACTGGCAAAAATTTTAGATTTAATATTTTAATATTTTAACTTAGCCAGCCTGAGGGCTGAGTAGAGACTGTAGTTTTTTCTGCATTTCTGTCAGCCTTTCTTTTAACTTTTCTTCCTGCCTTTCCAACGTTTTAATTCTGATTTCATATGTCTCTTTCTTTTCCTGCAACTCTTTCAGCAATTTTTCTTTCTCAACCTTAACCAACACGTTACCCACTGCTTTGAACAATGTTGTCTCATCTTTAGATTCCTCAACTTCTTTCAAAGCTTCCTCAGCCTCTTTAACAAGTAAGTCAAGTTGAGTCTTTTGTGTTACAACCGCCTGCAATTGTTGCTGTAATTGCTGCAGTTGAGCAACCATATTTTGAACTTGGGGTGGCAGTTCCGCACTCATATCAACACCTCTCTATTTTATTACATCTATCACTTCTTCACACATTCTGATTAACCTCAACCAAGCATTTATTGCAGCCCTTAAGGCTGTTAAATCCTCAGCTTCAATTCTGAGCAAAAGCCTATCTTTTGCTAAATAAAGTTTTGCCTTACTCCTTGCCTCACCCTCGATTTTTATTGAGTTGTAAATTGTTTCGGAATTTTTTGTTTCAATTACAAATTCAGCCTTAGATTTGATTTGCATGTGCTTTGTTAGCCATTTACCATATTTACTTTATGTTTTGTTTGATTGTTGATGGTTGCCATCATTCAACAGATTTTTAGCATAATGAGTGCAAATGAGTCTATGATACTCGTTGACGCCAGAGAGCCAGAAAGGATAGTTGAGATGCTAAAGTCAATGAATGTAGAGGCAAAGAGGAAAAGGCTTGATGTTGCAGATTATGTTATTACACACTACAACTACGTTGTTGCTGTTGAGAGGAAAGATGCAAACGATTACGTAAATTCAATTGTAGATGGGAGGTTCTTCAATCAAATTTATAACTTAGCAAAATCTTATGAATTATCGTTTTTATGTGTTATTGGCAAGCCAGATTTTAATAGATTGAAAAAAGAGGCTTTTGTTGGTAGTTTTTTGAGCATCGCTTTAAAAACTAAGGGCAAAGTTGTTCCAATGCAGGTTGAGAGTGAAAAAGATTTCTGTTTAATTTTAAAATCATTAAACAAGCAGATAGAGAACGGAAGGTTAGAGGCATTTCCGATGCTCAAGAAATCAAAGGTTGAGGACAGTGTTACTATGCTAACAGCAATTCCGGGAATAGGTGTTGGGAAAGCGAAAAGATTACTGAACAAATTTGGAAGCATTCATGGAGTTGTAAATGCCTCGATTTCAGACCTCATGAGGGTTGAGGGTATAGGAGAGAAACAGGCGAAGAGGATCTATGATTTTGTAAGAGGTAGAAGAATAAGGTGAGGGTAGCAAAATAAATCCAAAATAATCAAACCTTTCCTTTGAGTAATTCCTTCCCTTCCTCAACAACGATTTTACACGGCGTGGGCATCTTCATTGCAGCCCTTCTTAAAGCTTCTTTTCCAAATTCAAAGTGTTCTGGCTTAATCCACAACGTTAAGATTGTTGTCCCGGGGAATACCCTTGCTGCCCTTCCGATTGGCTTACCAAAGGCATTTCGCATGCCTTGAGATATTCTGTCCGCCCCTGCCCCCACAGCCATTCTGTGCTCCCTCAATATGTGGTGCGGGTAAATTCTTACTTTGAGCTTGAAGTTACTGCTACCAACCCTTCTTGAAATGAACTTGTTAGCAGCAATTCTTGCAGATTCTAAGGCTGTATCTCTGATTTGCACTCTTTCTTTAGCAATTAAGCTTAATTTGACTGGGAAAGTTGCTGATCTGTTGCCCATCTCGAACTGTCTGAGTCTCAATCCGGGAACACTATCAACGTATTCGTGCCTCGTATACGGTCTTTCCAACCTTCTGAACATCCTTGCTGGTTTTCTTGCCATGACATGAAACAATTTGAATGAGTATTTAAACGTTCTGTATCATCAAATTTAATTCCATCAATGCTTAATTGTTGGTATGAGAAAGGTTGAGATTTACACGTTTGAGGATGCAAAAAAGGAGATGGAAGAAGGCAAGACGGAGAGTGAAGTTGCTGTAAAGAAGTGGGAGTCAATTGTTCAAGCGTTAAGGGTTGTTGAGGAGGTAAGCGTTCAAATCACATCCTTCTGTTTGAACTATCAAAAGTTTAATTGCGAGGGTTGCCCTATAACAAAGTACGACTATCCGTGTGGACATCCTTACGCCAATTTCACGATTTTTTACCAAGAGTTGAAGAAGTTGAGGGCGTTGGCGGAATCGCTGTATGCAATTTTAATAGCTATTGATAGAGAAGATAAGGAGAGCAAGAGCAAGTACATTTAACTTTTCTTTAAAACATTTCTTGCATATGAGTAGATTAAAGGCAAAGCTATTGTAGCGTCGCAATAAACAGTTACAGCCTTAGCTTTTTCCTTAAGCTTACACCAACTCTTAGCTTCCTCCAATGTTGCCCCACTTAACCCTCCCCAATGTGGAGAGTCGGTTGTTATTTGAATTGCATAATCAAAACCTTCGTTTAACAACATCGCTTGTAGTGTGAAGTTCTTAGGCACACCACCACCAACGATAACCACACCAAATTTCCTCTTTTGATAGCACAAATCGAGCATGGCATAGATGTCCTTGAACAAATCGATTTCAAGTTTTTTTCTGTAAATTGCTACATGCAATCCCAAAATAGAGTCGTGCAGGGTTGGACAGAAAATTGGGATCTTTTTCTCATAGGCTATCCTCAAAAAGGAGTTTTTATCCTCAATCCTCTTCCCGATCTCCCACAAAAACTCGAATGTTGTGTATTTACCATCCAACTCCGAAATTATTGGAGAGACGAAGTTTTCCACTTCTTCAAACGCTTTTTGTGGTAGAAAAACATCGTATATTCTGTTTATGTTGGAATCTGCAAGTTTTACGTCATCTACGTTTGCATCACCTTTATAATGCCCCAACCCCAAGCTTTCGACAATTTCGTGAACTATGTTGGCTCCGGTAGTAACAAGAACATCTAAAAATCCATTTTTCATCGCATCTGCAACAATTAAGCGCATTCCCGCTGGAATCATTGCTCCTGCCATTGTGAAAAATATGAACGATTTATTTTCAACCATTTCTTTATAAATTTTAGCAGCTTCTCCCAACCTCTTCGCATTAAATGCTGTGTTGCCAAATGCGTTAATCAGGTTGGTTAAATTGTTTGTTGGGGTTATTGGCATTATCTTTTCGTTAATTTCTTTATTTTCCATGGTTGTTGTTAAACCCCAAATTAAAAAGGTTATCTTGATTTATATATCGTTGAGAAAAATCTGTCTGCATATCCATCTTAAAAGACTCTTGGTCTAAAAATCAAAAGGGAAAATCATGCTAATTGTGAAGAAATGACCAAATTTATTAGTTGAAATTTGTAAAGTAATTGTTAGGTTTAGCTTAGCAATTTGTAATATCCACCACTTTTCCATCAGGATACTTAGGTGTTGTTAAGTTACCCTTTCAAACTAGGCTTAGCATACCGTAAACGTCATATTATGCAATATTGAAAGATAAAATATGATGCATCCAGTCTATTTACCATTCTCTGAAGAACAATTGCTGTCGCATTTTACAGACATTAATAAAAACGGGAGATGTGTTAAGAACGTCAAGCATCTTAGATACTACAAACAGAGTATTGAAAGATACGTTAATTATCTTAAGAATAATCCTATCGCAAGAGGAAAACCGTTAAAAGATACGAGAACACCCTGTCAGATAGAAAAGGATGAGAGATTTTGGACAGCTTCCTGTTTGATGACAATATTCTATAGTCAGCATAGAGCTGTAGATCTTACTAAGCTCTTTATAAAAGCTTATGGGAACACTCCACCATTAAAAGGAGTAAATTCATGGGAAGAGTGTCTTGAAGGTGAATTACATCTATTTCTTAAACCGAATTTGCCTTCTCCAGAGTCATACAAGAGATGGTTACGGGAAAATCTCACCAAAAGGCACTTTATCCCTCATGTTCTAAACAGTGCAGATGGTAAAGTGAACCTTGAAGGTCCCACAAATGTTGATGCTATGTTTTTGAATTCTAAAAATGGGTTTGCAGTTATCATTGAGGCGAAAGTACTCTCGGATATTTCTTATGATGTCACATATGATACTATCCGTAATCAGATTGCAAGAAATGTTGACGTAATGCTGGAAGAGAATAGAAAACTCTGCCCTCCTTTGAATAAGAGAGATCCCGAAAAAACATTATTTTTATTGATTACGCCCAAACTCTTTAGGGACAATCCGTCAAGTAGGTTATATGGTTACAAAATGCGTGAATATAAAACCAATCCTGAGTCGTTAGCAGCCGACTTACCACATAGAAGTTGCAATTGGGAGGAGATATCCAAGCGATTGGGCTGGTTAACATGGGAAGACTTTAAAGATGTTAATAAAAACTGCTGTCTCTGGTTAAACAAGTGATACTATTGCATATAGCACATACGACTTTGTTCTTTTGTCTAAATTTCTTGTACGGTTCAGAGATTAGATGGTAGATGTACTCGAACATTACAACCAAAAAACAACAATCATCTTACAACCAATTTATAATGATCGTGCTTTGGCATGTAGACTTCACCCATCTGTCTCAATTTTCTCAAAATCTCCTTTGTCTTCATTTCATCAATTCCTTGCTCGTCAGCCATTCTAACTATCTCATATTCTGGAACTCCCTTCTCGTAGTTATCCTCCAACTCCTCAATGATCTTCTTTATAATCAAAATCCTATCCCTCTGAGTTTTTGAAGTGCCCGAGAAAGCGTAATCTATGTCTATTTCGCCCGTTTCTGGATCCAAAGCTATCTGCTCAAGGCTCTTTCTCACAATTCTAATAACCCTCTCAACGTCTTCAATTGTTACCTCATCGCTCAGCCTTACCCTTGCTGACGCTTCAGCCAACCTTATCAAAGCTTCAAGTTGTCTTGCAGTTATTGGCACTGGCGAATTTTCCTTAGCTTTCGATCTCAAAGACAGGTAGAAGTCAATGATCCTTTCCTTAGCCTCCCTTGTCAAAACGGGAAAAACTGTTCTCTTTGAATAGGCTATGTACTTCCTCAACAACTCTGGATCGATTGCAGGCGTTATCTTCTCCGCCTCTTTATCCAACAAATCTTTACTAAATTCTGCTGATACATGCTTCATCTTCTCCGTTTTCTGCCCCAATTCGTGGGCATTTAAGATGTGTTCGGCGAGCATTCTGTCCTTTTCTGTATCAGGATCATCAGTCATGACGAATATCAGATCGAATCTTGAAAGTAGGGTTGGGCTTAAATCGATCTGTCCAGCTATGGGAGCAAATTTGTCAAATCTACCGTATTTTGGGTTTGCAGCTCCTAACAAAGCACATCTCGCCCTCAATATGGCGTTGATTCCTGCTTTCGCAACGCTTATCGTTTGTTGCTCTAAAGCTTCATGCAATGCCGATCTGTCTTCATTCCTCATCTTGTCTATCTCATCAACCAAGGCTATTCCCTTATCAGCCAAAACTAAGGCTCCAGCTTCCAAAGTCCACCTTCCATCAACCTCATCCCTCACTGCCGTTGCAGTCAATCCCGCAGAAGTTGTCCCCTTGCCCGTTGTATAAACACTTCTTGGGGCAATTCTATGCACGTATCTCAGCAATTGAGATTTTGCCACCCCGGGATCACCAACGAGCAGGATGTGTATATCTCCCCTAATCTCCGTCCCATCAGGAAGTTTTTTGGGAATACCGCTAAAAAGCTGTAAAGCAACAGCCAGTTTTATGTCTTCATGTCCGTAAATAGCTGGAGCTATTGACCTGATTATCTTATCGTACAACTTCTCATCTTCGCTCAACTCCAAAATCTTTTCCCTATCCTCTTCGGTAATCTCAAATTCCTCATATTCTTGCTGTAAAATCTCAATTGAATTGCCCTCAAAGAATATGTCCATGTGTGTTAGCAATTTCCCGCCAACCCCCCTGGGCTTAGCCCTCACGATACCATTTACAACAACCCTATCTCCAGGGTTTACCCTGCCTGCCAAATCGGATTCGAGTATGACGTCAATTGTTTGCGGTTGTTCTCCACCTCTCAAATTCTCCGGATATTCTTGGATTCTCACACGTTGGCTATCAATTGATACGCTTTTCTCAGGGATTAGAATGAACTTTCCCTTGGACTTACAAGCCCTACACTCGTACGGATACGTTAGCTTGTTGTCTTCTTGAGCAATCGTTACCTCTTTACCACAGCTCCCACAAACAAACGTTGCTTCAACAATCTTTGGTCTAACCTCAGTAACCTTCCTAACAATCCCCTCAATCGAGATAAACTTCGATATGTGTTCAGCCCTCAAATCCCTAATTAAAACCCTTCTTGAGGATGGTAAATTGTAAAATCTGACTTTGACTCCATCTAAGCTAACATCGTATATG
>QMZC01000079.1 GCA_003662995.1 Archaeoglobales archaeon | reverse complement strand
ATTCTTTGGAGAACAACGCAAGGACAACCCAAAAGCCAAGAATGCGAGGTTCAGGGTGGATAATGTAGTAGTTGGAGACGAACCAATTGAAGTCTTCATAAACGATAAAAAGGTTGCTGAGATCAGGATAGAAAGCGTATCATCAAATTTGTAGGTCGATAGATGTAAAGAGAACTGAGAAAGTTGAAGTTGATTAGGATGTTGCAGCACTTCGCCGGAAGTTATCCGTTCCTAGTAACAATTAGACAGTTACAAAATTTTATAAGTTGGTAGAAGAATTAAGGATATGGACGTTAGGATCGTAAAAGTAAAAGACATGTTCAAACCCGAAGATGAATTAATGGTCATTAGAATAGGCGAATTTACGATCATTAAAAAGCACAAGACTCTATCAGACATCTTAAACGAGACTTCTAAGAAGTTCGAAGACCTGTCGGAAGAAGATAAAGAAAGACTGGCAATCGAGGCTAAAAAATGGGTAAGAGAAAAATTAAGGTCGTGATCGACTCAAATGTTTTTGTTAATGCCCTGCTGGGCGGTAAGTCTAAGGAAATATTCAAGCAGGTAGATGGAGGAGATATAGGGTTGATTTTATCAAATGATATTTTTGAGGAGTATTCAGTCCTGATAGAATATCCAAGGATTAAGGAAAGAGTAGATTCTTTGCTATTTTACTCCTTGCTTTATGAGGTATATAAGAAAGCCAGATTTCTTAAACCAAACGAGCGGTTTAACATATGTCGGGATGGAGGAGACAACAAGTTTCTGGACGTTGTATACGCCTCAAAAGCAGATTGCTTGATAACTATGGATAGAGACCTGCTTGATTTGAGGAATAAAAACAAAGAGTTTCGAATTAAGGAACACAAATTTAAAATTTTGAGGCCAGAAGAGTTTTTGAAGACAACAGATTGAGCTGTCAAACATTAAGTTACCTTTGTGCTTTGAAGGTTTTTTGGTAAATTTATTTCGTTAACTTGTCCATCCATAGATGCAAAAGGACCGGCTGTATAGGCTGTGTAGTTTTGGAGAACTACAAGGAGAAGTTCGTTGGAGGTTTGCCACTACCAATGTACGATAAGAGACGTTGAAGGTACGAAAGAAGTGGGGCTTACCATCACCATTCTTTGGAGAACAACGCAAGGACAACCCAAAAGCCAAGAATGCGAGGTTCAGGGTGGACGGGATCGTTGTTAGCGATGGTAGGCCTGTTGAGATATACCTTGATGGGGTAAAAATCGCTGAGATTATAGTTGAAGGTAGAAGTTCAACTCACTCATGAACCTATCGAAGCCTTCTCTTGTTATTTTTCAGCTAATTTTCTCCTTACAAAAGTTAAGAATTCCCTTACAGCCTCTTCTGGCTCATCACTTATATCACTCCCCACAACGTTCTCTTCGCTACCGTCGTGGAAATGCTTTGGAAACGTTTTCACATATTTCCATTTAGCATGTGGGATATTGTCATGTCTGAAGATTTTACCGTTGGTATGCCTTCTCTCCCAGTGGTATGCATAACGGCTTAGTCTTTCAGAGATCCATACATCAACGAAGCTACCATCGACAATGAAAATTCTTAGCTTGTGCGTGATCTCTGTAAACTCAACAATGTCTGGAAACTCTCTTTCTACTATTTCGGACTCGAAAAGACTAAGCTTTCTCGTGATGAACTGGACGTAATTTTAAATTTTCTGGAAAAGCAAATCGAGATAATTCCGTTTGAAGAATTTGAAGATAAATACGATGAAGCTAAGAGTATCTCCAGACATAGACGATGTTCCCTACCTTGCATTAGCATTAAAGCTGAACTGTCCGGTTTGGTCTAACGATAGAAAACTAAAGAACCAAAATGCTGTTAGGGTTTACTCAACGCAGGAAATAATAAGAATAAGTCAACAGAGACCAGAAAGCTTGAAATAGTAATCAGATAGAGTATGCAAACTGATTTGAACCATACGGTATGGGTTGCATAATTTATTGTTCTACGACTGGGGAGAAAGAGGAGCCTGATGGGCCACAGATTGATAGAATAGTAAAATCTATCTTTAAGAAGAACGAAACTATGAAAGTAATTCGCAGGTGAGGGATGTGAGTGAGTACTTGGTGTTTGTAGAAAGAGCGAGAAGAGCTGAAAAAGCGTTCAAGATACTCTGGAAAAATGGACTTTACGAAGACGCACTGTCGAGAGGTTACTATGCGATAATTCACTTATGCTTTGCAATCTTAATCAAGAACGACCTTACAATTCCAAAAACTCATGCGGGTCTAATTGCAAAGTTATGGCAGTGTAGAAAAGATCTGAAACTCGATGAGAAAACGATTAAAAGCATCTCAAGAATTCAAAGTTTAAGGGAGAGTAGTGATTATGGAGTAGTCCCCACAATCACCGAAGATGATTTAAAAGTTGTTGAAGAGGTTATTAGAAATCTCAAGGAGGTTTTGGGATGCTGATAAGCCTGAAAGATGTAAGGGAGATAATAAGTGATATAACGTCAAAGCTCAAAGGAGTTGCTGAAGAAGCCTATGTATTCGGATCAATCGTTGAAGGAGGCGCCATAATTGGAGAGTCTGATTTGGACCTGCTGATAATACCAGGTAGCAGAGAGGTTGATTACTTTTCACTGCTTGAGGGGGTGATTGAAAAACTGCTTGATCTCGGCATAGTCTTGCATATCCACATTGCAGATAATGCAACATACATTCATTTGCTTAAAAGTATAAAGAATGATGCTATAAAAATTGTATAAATACGGTCACAAACGGATTTTAGACAAAGAATGCATAATCTCAATGAATTGTTTCAGATAATCTGATGATTGAAGACTCAGATATGACGTTGGTTGCATATCCTATCCGATTCTACGACTGGTAAGAGTCCCACTCAAAAAACGTTGGAAAAACACTAAAGCTAACTATAGGGGATGCCGAAGACATGAAAGAAGTACAGTGGGTTCCTTCACCATACTTTGGAGAACAACGCAAAGGTAATCCAAAAGCTAAGAATGCGAGGTTCAGGGTGGATAATGTAGTAGTTGGAGACGAACCAATTGAAGTCTTCATAAACGATAAAAAGGTTGCTGAGATCGTTATAACCAAGTAGTTCGTGAAGTTGGCAGTCATTTAATTGGACTTTTGGCATTAAATTTCTCGTACATCCTCACAACTTCACCCGGATCCCCTATAGCTATTAACCTCTTGTTAAGCAGTAAAACCCTGTCGCAGAAACCCTTAACCATGCCCGGTGCGTGGCTGACGAGCAATATTGTAACTCCTTCTTCGTTCATCTCCTTAAGCCTCCTGTAGCACTTCTTCCTGAACTGCACATCACCAACAGTCAAAACTTCATCAACGATTAGTATGTCCGGCTCGGTGTTGATGACAGTGGAAAAGGCTATCCTCGCTCTCATTCCCGACGACAATGTCTTCAGTTTTGCGTTGCTGAACTCCTCAATCTCAGCAAACCCCAGAATGTCCTCAAACTTCCTATCTATCTCTCTTCTGCTCAGCCCCATGATGGTTCCGTAGATGATAACGTTGTCTCTAACAGATAACTCCGGGTTAAACCCTATACCCAAACCGAGAATGGGGACTACCTTCCCCTTAACTCTGACCTCGCCGCTGTCAGGTGGGAGGATGCCGGCTACGATTGACAGCAATGTGGTTTTCCCTCCACCGTTCGGACCGATTATTCCGAAAATCTCTCCCTCGTTCACCGTAAAGGAAACATCCCTTAAAGCCCAGAACTCCCTATACCTTAACCCTCCCGAAAAAAGTGATAGCAGTCTTTCGAATACAGTATCCACTCTTTCGACCGGTATTCTGAATTTCTTTGAAACATTTCTAACTTCGATGACGGTCATAATCTTTCAACAAAACCTCTTTCCAGTTTTTTAAATATAACGTGCCCGACGAGTAGGATCAAAATACTCACAGCAATTACATAGCACAGATCCCAGAGATTTGGCAGCCTGCCGTAAATCATAGCGTCTCTGTATGCTATCAGCAACTTTACTAAGGGATTTAGCATGTAGATGTCTAAAATGTTTTCCGGAATTATTTCAATGGGATATATGATGGGGAGCAAAAAAACATCAGTGTAGTCACAACATTCCAGATCTCCTTCAAATCACGGAAGTAAACGTCCAGCGCAGAGAGGATTAAGTTTATTCCAAAAACGAATATGAGGTAAATAAAGTGCAGGAATGGTAGGCAGAAGATGTATCTGATGTCCCCGCCGAAGTATATATGATTCCGGGAATCAATATTATCATCTCGATAAACGAGCTGATGCCGTACGCAGCCGTGACGACCAGCGGTAAAATTTCGCGGGGAATATTTGTTTTTGTTACTAGGTGCGCTTTGCCCGTGATGGCGTGTGAGCCGATGGAAGTCCCCATTGCAAAGTATCTGTGAAAAAATATACCTACTATGAGATACAGAATCCTGTACTCTGTTCTATGCAGCAGTTTGCTGAATATTGTGTAAAGAACCAACGCGAGTAGAAAAGGTGCGAGTAAACTCCATGCCACCCCAAAGACTGTACCTCTGTATCTCTGCTTGAACTCATATTTGGTTAACGTGATTATTATATCTCTTTGTTTTAAATATTCAAACATTCTTGGTCGAGTTTCTGGAGTGCAATAAAAAGATTTTGCTTTAGACTCATCAAAGATACTCCATCTCCCTCAACTTCCTCAATACAGCCTCCACCTCCTCTTCCACACTCATCTTGTCTGTATCTAGTATTAATTCGGGGTTCTTCGGCTCCTCATATTCGCCATCCAAGCCTGTAAGCCCTTTTATTTCTCCTCTTAAGGCTTTACTGTATAACCCTCCTGGGTCTCTTTTGATTCTGACTTCGAGGGGGCATCTTGGGTAAACCTCTACAAACCTCTCAATTTCTTTTCTCGCGTACTCTCTCCACTCCCTATAAGGCGAGATTATTGAAACTATCACTATTACGCCGTTTTTTGCTAAAAGCCTCGCCATCTCCACAACAACTCTGTTGTGCATCCAGCGCTCTTCTTTGCTGAATCCCAGGTTGGGATAAAGCTTTTTCCTCACCCCATCACCGTCTAGAACTTCGACGCTATGACCCATAGACTGAAGTTTATCTGCAAGAGCTCTTGCAAGAGTTGTCTTTCCAGCTCCACTTGGCCCTGTAATCCATATCACAAAGCTCATAAATACACCTTTATCAGCACGTTACCAGCCAGAGATAAAAATTATCTTTACCAGTTTCCACCACTCTCGTAATTTTTAGATTGTAAACCCCGACAGCTAGAGCTAACATCTGAATATCTGGGATCATGTCTAAATCCAAAATTCAGGCTTTATAATTCTTTCTGGATGCTTCGTGATTCGTAGATTGTAGAATGGTAGATTAAGGCAGGTCAGGATTGTTGTTTACGATGTCGTGTTGTTGTATCTGTCACTTCATAAGTGGTTCAACTCATCTCAAAATCGATACTAAGTGGTTTTTAGGAATTTTATATTTCTTTTTATCCTATAGCTGATAATCGACTATTTATGCGGCGGATAAAACCAGTCCCACGGCTTACCGCATCTTGGATCATCAGCTCTATCATTTATCACCTTCGGTACTATTGCTGAATCATTCCAAGGTCTTCTCACCTCATCGGGATTTTCGTAATCGTATAACTTACTAACAAAGTAAACAAGCATTGCTGGTTCAACACCTAAAGCTCTAAAACCGTGCCAGTAGTGTCCGGGAACTCTTACAATCTGCAAGTTCTCACCAGTAGAAACAATCTCATTTAATTCCTGTGTTTTATCATCGTAAGCACAAATCTTTATAGCTCCTTTAACGCATATGAAATAATCCACCTGCTTCCTCTCATGCTTGTGCCACGCCCTAACGATTCCAGGGTATGTAATTGATAAATTGACTTGAACTATCTCATCCTTAAAGATGTTCCAGTCTTTACGCATTATCTCTGTAAAAAATCCTCTCTCATCTGCAAATTTTTTTAATGGTTTGATAATTATACCGGGAAGCAAGTCTTACACCTCCCTCAATATATTCTTAACAACATTTAAAACATTATCCAAATCTTTCAGAGGATTTCCAGACAGATGTGATGGCTTAATTTCCCCATTAACATTGTGGAAATGATGTGGCTGTGTCTCCACAGATACGTGGTGTGGTGCATTATCCCATCCAATTACTCGTCTATTCTCTTTTATTACTGTATAGCTGTATTTCCCTAGCGTCTGGTTGTAATATACATCCAGAGCATATCCAAGAAGCAAATAAGCTCTGACTTTTGTCCCCAAAAACTCTACCTTCAATACAATATCGTAATCCAGCAACTTTTTAGCAACTTTTTTAAGAATTTCGGTCATTCAAGTTCTTCTATGAGTTTTTTTAGTTTTTTTGTCTCTTCAACAGCATTTCTCCATTCTATACTGTCTTCCCAAATCCCGTGATTATCTACAGGCACACCTTCTTTCTCGATCCTTTTTTCTAGTTCCTCCAAAGAACATTTGTATTTTTTCTCAAACTTGGTAGTAATAGCCTTATAATATTCCAGTTCACTAATAAGTCTCTTTACGATCTCTTCACGAACTTCACGTCTTATTGAGATCATAGTTTTTCCCTTCTCTCAAATTTTAAAAACATTTAGGTTCTCTAAAAACATAAATGTCCCTTATCGGTAAGATAATCCACTAACGCATCTTTCCAGTATCTCATTCTGATGCCAAGTTTTTCAATCTTTTCATTCTTTAATGCTGAAAATTTTGGTCTTTTTGCTTGCCTTTTAATTTCATCAGATTTAACCGGCTTTATTTCCTTCTCTATTTTGGTGAGATTGAGTATTTCTCTAGCAAATTCAAACCAACTGCAATAACCAGCATTTACCATGTGGTAAACACCAAACTCAGGCATCACTTTAATGAATTCCTTTAAAGCCACAGCAACATCCTTTGTGTACGTTGGGGACATTACAATGTCGTCCACAACTCTTAGTTCTTCTCCCTTCTTTGCTCTCTCAATTATGGTTTCTACAAAATTTCCACCTTTTCCTCTTGCACCTTTCACACCATAGAGGCTTGCCACTCTGATTATGTAATGTTTGGGGGAATAATTTTTGGTTGCTATTTCTCCAGCAAGCTTACTTAATCCGTATATGTTTATGGGATTCGGGATATCGTTTTCTGTATAAGGTTCATTTTTTACACCATTAAAAACATAATCAGTACTGATGTAAATGTTAATAGCGTTAGTTTCTCTACAAATCCTAGCAACATTGTACGCCCCAACACCATTAACCTTGAAAGCTACCTCTGGATTAACTTCACAATCATCAACCCTTACAAATGCTGCACAGTTTATTACAACATTTGGTTCCATTTCTTTAAGAATTTCACAACTCTTTAAATCGGTAACCTCTATATCATCGTGAGTTAGTGAGATCGCATCTTTAAACACTTTAACAATATCGCTTCCAAGCTGACCACTAGCACCAATAACTACAACTCTCATGTTATAGGCTCCCACCACCATCTATTCTCAACATACCACCTGACAGTCTTTCTTATCCCGTCTTCGAACTTTACTCTTGGTCTCCAGCCCAAATCCCTTATTTTAGCCGTGTCTAAAGAATAGCGGTAATCGTGCCCAGGTCGATCTTCAACAAAAGTTATCAGGCTTTCAGGCTTGTTGAGTTCTTTAAGAATAAGCTTTGCCACATCTATATTTCTCCATTCATCGTTAGCCCCTACGTTGTAAATTTCCCCAGATTTACCTTTCTGGAGAACAATATCTATAGCACTACAATTGTCCTCAACATATAACCAGTCTCTTACATTTGTGCCATCGCCATATATCGGCAAGAATTGATTATGTAAAGCCTTTATTATTAGTACTGGGATAAGCTTTTCAGGATATTGAAATGGACCATAATTATTGCTTGATCTCGTTATCAAAACTGGCAAACCATATGTTTTGTAGTAAGCTTTGCAAAGCAGGTCTGCTCCAGCCTTGGAGGCAGAGTATGGTGAAGAAGGATCTAATGGATCAGTTTCTTTGAATGATCCTTTTATTATTGAGCCATAAACTTCATCAGTTGATATCTGAACGTACTTCTCTACACCATATTTTCTACATGCTTCGAGCAGTTTAAATGTTCCAAAAACATCTGTTTTGATGAAGGGTTCAGGTGTATCGATGCTTCTGTCAACATGGCTTTCTGCAGCAAAATTTATTATTACATCAATGTCTTTCATCGCTTTTTTGACATCTTCTTCGTTGCATATGTCACCTCTTATAAACTCTATTATATCTAGGATCTCTTGTAGATTTTCTATTCTGCCAGCATACGTAAGCTTATCCAGAACAACTATCTCGTAGTTGGGGTGATTCTTCAGCATATATCTAACAAAATTTGAACCTATAAAACCAGCCCCTCCAGTTATAAGCAACCTCATACATCCACCTCAAAGCCAAACTTGTGATGTATCACCAATAACAAACCTTCTTGATTTAGGCAGAGAATCGGATTTCATTATCTTTACGTTTCTGCCAATAAGAGAATCTACTATCCTCCCCGCATTAACGATCTCAGCGTAATCCATAACGATAGAGTCCTCAATTTCAGAGGATAAAATTCTACAGCCTCTACCTACACTTGTATATGGGCCTATGTATGAATTCTCAATTGTTGTTTCTTCTCCTATAATACACGGTCCCTTTACAATTGAATTTCTTATTATTGTATCTTCGTTAATTACAACCCTACCTCTAACTTCAGAATTGGCTATCTCTCCTTTTACATTGTGATTAACTTCATCTAAAACTAATCTATTTGCCTCAAGTATATCCTCTGGCTTACCTGTATCTTTCCACCAACCTTTAACAATCGATGCTTCAACTCTATAACCATTCTCAATTAACCATTGAATTGCATCAGTTATCTCCAATTCATTACGCCATGAAGGTTTTATATTCTTGCAAGCTTCTATTATTACTGGTTCAAAGAAATAAATTCCGACTAAAGCATAGTTGGATGGTGGTATGCGAGGTTTCTCAACCAATCTTTTAACTCTACCATTTTTATCAAGCTCAGCAACTCCAAATTGTTGTGGATTTTCAACTTCTGTGAGAAGAATTAAAGAATTAGGTGAATTAGGTGATAATGCTTTAAATTTCTCCATGTGTTCAACTATCCCATTTTTAAGTATGTTATCTCCAAGATACATGACAAATTTATCATTGCCAAGAAATTCTTCAGCAACAAGTATGGCATGAGCCAAACCTTTTGGTTCACCCTGATAGATAAATTCGATTTTAGCATTCCAGTCTTTAGAACCTACAGTTTCAATAACTTGTTCTTTATTTGGACCAACGATGATTCCAATCTCTTTCACTCCAGCCTCGATTACGTCTTCGATGGCATAAAACAATATGGGTTTATTTGCCACAGGAATTAGTTGCTTTTGCTGGGAATATGTCAAAGGTCTTAAACGAGTTCCATGACCGCCTGATAAAATTAGGGCTTTCATACAAACCTATATAAATTCAATATTATTTTTAAATTTTACTTTTCTTTATCTTGTTATGAATTAAAGAGTATTCCAAGAGCTTTAAAATACATTTAAAGCTATAAGATGTTCTTACTAGCGATTTGATTGATTTCTTTTATTCCAAATAAAAAATGTATTCCAGTTTGGCTCAAGAAAGTTTAGTTAAAATAGTTCTTGTTACATAGAAAACATGAATTAAAATCGAGAACTTTTCATCAACTATAAATACCAAATTTGCCATACAGTCCTTACATTATAATCCATTCTCATCCCCATGACTCTGTCGATGAGGTCATCACACCAACAAATTTCGGTTTCTGGAGGTTGGGGAAATAAGCCAATAGATGAAGGTTTTACGAGGATGATAAAAAGTTGAAACGGTTAAATCCATCCCCTCATACTCGGTTATAAACAACTTAAATCAACGAGACTGGTAACCTCGAAATCGTCATCAGATGTAAACAGGGTTCGAGATCGGCTTAGCAATCTTTGCCAAACCTTTATTGCTTGTATTGGCTACCTATTCTACGACTGGAGAGGAGAGAAAGGAGATTGTTGGACATTGAAGATTCAAGGCGAAGTTAAGAAGCTCTGGTAGAAACTATTTTAAATTTTAGATCAACCATAGAATATGCCAAAAGTGATAGAAGTTATTTACGAGGATGGAGTTTTCAAACCGCTAAACAAGATTAATCTCAAAGAAGGAAAGAAGATCAAAGTGGAGATAAAAGAGGGTGTGGTAGATTCGGTTGCTGGCATACTGAAAGTCGATGATGATGAAGTGAGAAGGGCATTTGAGTTGTCGGAATATGGAGAAGATATTTATTGACACCAATGTAATAATAGACCTGCTTAGAGGAAGAGAAAATACAGTATCTTTTTTTAAGCGAGTAGAAGCTGGAGATATCAATGGTTTCACGAATAGAATTGTGTTTTTGGAGACTATTCATGTTTATCTTATCTTAACGACTGGTAAGGGGCCATTAAATTTAAGAAAGAAGCCAGAATTCGTAAAATCTGCAGATATTAGTCCGATTTTAGATATTTTTGAAATATTGTATATTTTGCCTACCGACAGAATTGAAGAAAAAGATATCACTGAAATTATCACCAAATACGGGCTCTTACCAAACGATGCTTTGATAGCTGCGACATGCAAGCATTATGGGATAAAAAGAATAGCAACCTTTGATGAGGATTTTAAGAGGGTAGATTTTTTGGAAATACTGGAAGTTTGAATGTTT
>QMZC01000078.1 GCA_003662995.1 Archaeoglobales archaeon | reverse complement strand
ATGGCTTCAATTCAGGCAAATTTTATGTTTCAGTCCTTCTAAAGTCTGATTAAATCGGTGTTTTTACTCTTGCAGACAAGTATGATCTTGTAAGTTTCAGTCCTTCTAAAGTCTGATTAAATCAGAACAATGGGTTTTTGATGAATTCAAGCTTTGATCTGTTTCAGTCCTTCTAAAGTCTGATTAAATCCCAATCCTTGCCAAACTTACACATCTCGCAATACATGTTTCAGTCCTTCTAAAGTCTGATTAAATCTAAATCAATCTCTGCAAATCAAACTCTCGAAGTTCCAGGTTTCAGTCCTTCTAAAGTCTGATTAAATCGTAAACTTGTTACTACAGAAAAAACGAGAGATCTATGAAGTTTCAGTCCTTCTAAAGTCTGATTAAATCGAAGAATACTTTGAAAGTGAGGGTGAAGAAAGTGAAGAGTTTCAGTCCTTCTAAAGTCTGATTAAATCTTTTTAACGTCTCTCCTCTCTTCTTCTTTTTCTCTCTCGTTTCAGTCCTTCTAAAGTCTGATTAAATCTGTTGAAATTGTACGCATTTCTCTTGCTCTTCAATTGAGTTTCAGTCCTTCTAAAGTCTGATTAAATCAATATTTGATGGCTATTTTATGATGCCAAAGCCATGTTGTTTCAGTCCTTCTAAAGTCTGATTAAATCTACACCCGATTAAGCTTAGATGTCCTGAAGGAGTTTGTTTCAGTCCTTCTAAAGTCTGATTAAATCTCTATGATAAATACAGCTATAGATGAATTGGATCCTGTTTCAGTCCTTCTAAAGTCTGATTAAATCGGACGAGCTTCTTCCTGCAGAACTGTTGGATTGACATGTTTCAGTCCTTCTAAAGTCTGATTAAATCCTGTAGCATGGTATCAACATCATCATGAATTGCATCTGTTTCAGTCCTTCTAAAGTCTGATTAAATCCTATCATAATAAGGCAGTTCAAGCCTTATTCCGCATAGTTTCAGTCCTTCTAAAGTCTGATTAAATAAATAATTTATTAGAGCGGAGATTTTCGGAGTTCCTGTGTTTCAGTCCTTCTAAAGTCTGATTAAATGCGAACACTGCTACACTCTTCTCAAAAATCAGGACTACGTTTCAGTCCTTCTAAAGTCTGATTAAATCGCTATGATAAAGGTCGCAAAAAAGTTAATTGAATACAAGTTTCAGTCCTTCTAAAGTCTGATTAAATCTGGTAGATTTAGGTTGTTTATAAGAGCTGGTAACGCTGTTTCAGTCCTTCTAAAGTCTGATTAAATCTCAACAATTACGGTTGAGAATGGGGAGATTATTGAAAGGTTTCAGTCCTTCTAAAGTCTGATTAAATTAAGTTTGACTTCTCAGTTATTATCTCACTGTTCAAGGTTTCAGTCCTTCTAAAGTCTGATTAAATCTTTTGAGAGATGTTAGTTGTGCTGTTTTCGTAGCTTCAACAGGTTTCAGTCCTTCTAAAGTCTGATTAAATATTCTTTAAGTTTCTCAATCTCTGCAATTGCGCTACTTAAAGTTTCAGTCCTTCTAAAGTCTGATTAAATCTTCAACAATCTCCCTCTTACCAAGCCAAATCCAAAAGTTTCAGTCCTTCTAAAGTCTGATTAAATCACATCGGAGTTGAGATGACAGAAGCGTTCTTGAAAATGTTTCAGTCCTTCTAAAGTCTGATTAAATCTTAATTGTTTCAGTAGCGAGTATGGGATGTCTACAATGTTTCAGTCCTTCTAAAGTCTGATTAAATTATAAACTACTTGAAACAGAGATTGATGAAATAGATACGTTTCAGTCCTTCTAAAGTCTGATTAAATCAAAATTACTGTCTAAAATCAAAACCAAAAAATTGAAAAGTTTCAGTCCTTCTAAAGTCTGATTAAATCACTACAATGTCCCTGCTTGAAGTTCAGGGAATAGTCGAGTTTCAGTCCTTCTAAAGTCTGATTAAATCGTAAGTAATATTCAACTGAAATAGAATTTAAACGTTTCCAAGACCTCTGAATATATTTAAATTAAGTCGATCGTCAATGTTGCAGTAGTTTATAAACATTAACGACTTGAAATTTGGTGTTCAAGTCGTTTTTTAACGGCATTTTAAGCAGAATTTAAAAAACAGAGTTTGATTTTGTTGGAACTTTGGAAAGACTGTCAACTCTAATCTTAGAAACTTGAAAATGGAAGATAGAAGCATTCAAAGCAAAAAATTTAAATTTTGGAATGTTAACTTTGACGATTCAAACCGCAAATTTACGTTCATAATTTTAGACTTTATTAAAGAGAGACTAATAATTAGACAAAAATCAACATGTGTTTCAACGCTCTAATTGCCCTTTCTGGGGTTGAATATACAGGAAATCCCAAATTTTCAACCTTCATCTTCGCCTGCCTGAACATCTCCAAGTCATCCTTAAACGTGAACAGTATTGGCTTCTCAATCTTCTTGAGCCATCTAAAATCTTGCTTAAGCAATAGAGATATAAACGCTCCAGTAACTATGGCATCCACGTTGTCATCATTAGCCACTATCTCCAAAATCTCAAAAAACGCTTTATCTCCTGATTTTTCTATTATTGGGTACAAATCGAGAGGGTTGCTTATCGTATGCCACTCAGGTGACAGTTCAACCAATCTTTCCAATGTTTTGTCGGAATATTCAGCAAGTCTCAACCCATTTTCTTCCACTGCGTCTGCTGACATTACACATTCAGCCCCCGAAGGTTGAATAACTGCAATTCTATCCCCTTTGGGCAGTGGTAGAAGTGACAAAGCCTTTACGACATCAACCAGTTCATCGTAATCTCTAACCTTCACAACCTTCGCTTGCTTGCATGCCGCTTTGAATACATCATCACTCGTTGAAATGGATGCTGTGTGGGTTAAAGCACTTTTCTTTCCTGCCTTAGTTCTTCCAGATTTTAAAACAACGATTGGCTTATTAGATTTCTTCATTAGCTCATAAAAAGCCCTACCGTTTGTAAACCCCTCAAGGTATACTGCAATAACCTCTGTTTTCTTGTCATTGAGCAAGTAATTCAAAGACTCTACTTCATCAACATCACACTTGTTTCCAATGGAAATTATCTTGCTAAAGCCAATGTGATGGAGTGAAAAAAGCAGAAAGTTTGCAAATGCCCCACTTTGTGACAAAACTCCTATGTTGCCCAATTTTGTTTTCAAATTCATCCTCGTTATTGGAGAAAAGAAAGATGTAAATCCGTTTTCCGGATTTAAAACACCCATGGTGTTCGGTCCAATTATTCTTATGCCTTTACTCTTTGCAATCTCCACAATTTCTCTTTCAAGCTCACTTCCATATTCCCATCCCTCAGCAAATCCACCACTTATAACAATAATTCCTTTAACGTTCTTCTCTGCACACTCATTAACGATTTCTACAACATTCTTTGATGGCACCGCTATTATTGCCACATCGATGCTATCAACATCTCCCAATGAAGGATAACACTTCAAACCAAGAATTTCCTCAGCTTTCGGATTTATCGGATAGATTTTTCCCTTGTAACTCAACAAGTTCTCAACTATGGTATGTCCAGGACTTCTTGGGTCTCTTGACGCTCCTATTATCGCAACAGATTTGGGGTTGAAAAAGAAGCTTATATCTCCAATTTTTTCCTTGAAGCTCTTTTTATTCCCAACAACAATGCGGGCATCAGCAACAACGTATCCTTTTTCATAGACAAATACGGGATTCAAATCCATCTCTAAAATGCTTTCATTCTCAACAACGTCAGACACCTTCAAAATTAGCTCAATCAAAGCATTAACGTCTCCTTTGCATTCTCTACACCCTTCCAATAGCCTATATCCTTTAGTCTCTTTAATCATCTCCTCTGCATCTTGCTTTGTTAGAGGGATGAGTCTGAAGGATACATCTTTCAAAACCTCAACAAAAATGCCACCTAATCCAAACATCAAAACGCTCCCAAATTGTTCATCATGTGTTACACCAATAATTATTTCGATACCTTTCTTTAACATCGGCTGTACGTTTACACCCTCAACATCTTCTATTGACATCAGTTTGTTGAACGCCTTTTTAGCTTCGCTTTCATTATTAACGTTCAGAATCACACCACCAACATCACTTTTATGCAATATCTCGCGAGATGCAACTTTCATAACAACGGGAAATCCAATTGATTTTGCAGCTTTAATCGCCTCATTTTCATCCTGAACAAAAATGCATCGAGCAGTTTTAATCCCATGTTTTTCGAGAAGTTCTTTTGACTCATGTTCCATTAATAGCATAGAGAACAATTTACGTCACATTAATTTAATTTTGCTTTAATTGGTTTTTACAATTCAGATAATCAAACCTCAGTTTAATTCAACAAATCAACAAAAAACTACAAAAACAAGTTTATATTTCGATAAAAATACACATAACTATGCTTGGAATAACCTTTGCGGTAATCTCATCCATACTCTGGGGATTTAATGGAATATTATTGCGAAAAGGACTTGAAGGGGTTGATACAATCTCAGGAACTTTTACAGTTGTTTCAACAACCACTTTAATTGCATCTTTGGTTGCACTCAAAGATCTGTCTTCAACATTCATTGATTACAACAAGGTTTTGATGCTCGCATTGGCTGGAATCATCTCTTACTTTATTGGCAGACTGTTTACGTACTCATCCGTCTCAACTATCGGCTCTTCAAGGGCTTTTTCTGGCACATCTACAAGAATTCTGTTTTCTGCAATCTTTGGTGTGTTCTTACTGCATGAAATGCTGAATTTACCTATTTTGTTTGGTACTGCTATGATGATCGTTGGCTTGTACATCTTCTCCACTGAGGGTTTTGCCATTAAAGGCATATACGCATCGGTTGCTGGGGGTTTTGCCTACGGATTGGCATCCTTATTAATTAAAGTAGGAATGCTAAACAGTGTGTTTGTTAGTGTTTTTGTAGCATCTATATCAGGCTTAACGTTTCTTGGCATGTTTGCTAAAACACAAAATCGCCTCAAATTCGTCAAAAACAAGTATCTGGTTCTATCTGGAACATCCCTTGCTTTTGGAAACATTTCATACTATTTGGCTTTATCAATGGCTCCAATAGTTATAGTTGTTCCCCTCTCCAATCTATATCCACTCGTTACAACTTTGCTGTCTTATTTACTAATTCAAAAACTTGAATCTGTTGGCATTAAGACATTCCTTGGCTCTTTACTTGCCGTAATTGGGTCAATACTAATTGCAGTTGGCAGAGTTTAGCAATCAAAAACTATTTTCTTATCCTTGTTACAATTGCTTCTTTCGTGATTTCATCTGTTTTTATTGAAAGTAAGTGCTTCTCATCCCCTCCACCACCGTAAACTCTCTCATTTTTCAAAACCCTGTCATCAACAAAAACCTTGCATTCATGTCCTATTGGTGGAACACCACCCGCAGGAAATCCTGTTAGCTTTAAAACTTCGTCTCTTTCAGCAACTCTTACGTTTTTCCCAATTAATTTCTTGATTCTTTCCAAATCAACAGACGATGTACCATCTACAATTGCAACTATTGCTTCATCTTCTGCCACAAGAACGATGGATTTGATTATCTGTTTCTTACTGCAATTCATTTCTTCTGCTGCCTCTTTAACAGTTGAGGCTTTTCTGACTTTCACGATTTCCGCATCAATTTTCCCATCCTTTATGTATTTTTTGAGCCATTCAACGTCTTTCATTTTAGCCTAGTTGTCCTAATTTCTTAAAAACATGCCGAAAGTTTAACCACTCACAACAACGTCCCTAAACAGAATTGAAGGTGTGATGGTGTTCTCAAATTGTCTCGTATCTCTGCCAAACCCATCTATTTTTTTCAAAAATTCGTACACGTTGCCATAAATCATCGCCGTTTTTATTGGAATTCTTTCCTTATCAATCAAAACCGCATTCATGCACTCTAAGCTAAAGTCTCCGCTGACAGGATTCGATGTGTGGGAGCCTATGAAAGCGTGGATTTCTAAAATCTTTTCACCTTCCAACTCAACTTTGTCTTTAAAATCTAATACAACGTTTGTTGGGGCAATTGTTGGATAGGAGTTTAATTCCTCCCTATAACAATTTCCAGTTGCATCGATGTTCAACTCCTTCGAATACTTAAAGTCCGCTAGGAATGACCTAAATTCACCCCTATCAACAACTACTGTTTTTTTTGTATCCATACCTTCATCATCAAAGGATGACGTGAACAAACCGCCTTTCAACTTCCCATCATCGACAATCGTAATCTTTCCCACCTCATCCCCAATCTTCAACGCACTTCTCCCCTTTAAGAAATTCTCAGCAGAAAATGCTGGATATAGAGCGAAAAACAAAAGCTGATGGACTGCTATTGGTGATAGCACAACATCATAAACGCCCTTATCCAGCTTAACAGCTTTTAAACCTTCCAGTGTCAATTTTGCAGCTTTCTTGGTCATCCATTCAAAATCTACATCCATTTTTCTGCTCTCCTGAATCTCATAACTGCTACTGTCCTCCCTAACTACTTCAACCAACCCACCAAACGATGTTGATGTTTCAGTGCAATCCAAACCCGATGAGTTTACGATTGTCACCTCATTCTTGCCAGCTTCAATTGTTGAATTGATGATGCACCCAAATTCATCAATTGTGTTCAAAACCACTTCAGCAGACTCAAGCAACCAATTATCTGATTCATCGAACCTTTTATCGTGAATCCCCTCAGCCTTTTTGTGTTTGCTGAATGGAAATTCTTCAAGCCTTTCTTCAGAAATCCTTGCAATTTTTATGGCATTCTTGCAAATTTCCATCAAGTCGTTTCCCGAAGCAAAACCAACCTTTCCATTAACAACAACTCTAACAGCGTAACCCTCTTCTAAACCCTCATTCACCGATTTTATCCTATTGTTTTCAATTTTTAAAACCTTAAGATGTTCCTTTGCTTTGAAAATCTCCCAAGCATCGGCATTTTTCTCAAGAAATTTCGCCGCCTCCATTCAGGCACCCCCGACAAAAGCTTTAACTAAAGATGGTGGTGCTCCATCTGCAACGGGCACGAGTTGTCCGGCTTTGCCACAAAATCCGGGATCAAATTTTACCCCTTTGCCCACTTTTATTGAATGCAGGATTTTTAGCGTATTACCACTCAAGGAAACGTCCCTAATCATCTCGGCAATTTCACCATTTTTAACGATGTAGCCATATTGGGCATTAAAGTGGAAGTAGCCTGTTGCGGGATTTGTCTCACCACCCCTCGAACCTATCAGATAAATTTCCGCATTCTCCAACAGCTCATCAAATGTGTAATTTCCCTCATCAATGTAAGTGTTGCTCATCCTAACTAACGGCTCATCAACTCCCTGCGCTCTGGCATTCCCAGCCTTGCCATTGAGTTTTGATGCAGTCTCCTTTGAATGCAAAAAGCTCTTTAAGATGCCGTTTTCTATAATAGCCTTCTTTTCAGCTTTAACACCCTCATCATCAAACGAATAAAAACCAAATTCCTGAATGCTTGGATCATCATAGACATTTACACTTTCATCTGCCACTTTTGTGTTTAATCTGTCAGCAACAACACTTGAATTCTGCAATACATGATCTGCTTCAACAGCATGTCCAAAAGCCTCGTGTATAAAAACTCCAGCAAGTGAAGAATCCATTATCACGTTCATTTCACCAGATGGTGGCGTTTTCGCGTTAACAAGCTTGTTTAAAACATCTTTAACCTCTTCTGCCAGCTCAAAGGGCTTGTTGTTAAACACTTCAAATCCCCCAACCTTCAAAAGCCTTTTGGAGTAAAATTGTAAGGTTTCACCTTTTGCAAAAGCGTGTATTATTACACCAATTCTCGGCACTTCGTAGTATACCTCACTCCCATTCGAATCTTTGTAAGAAAATTTTCTTACGTTCTCTAAATAAGCAATTCTTGTGCTTACAATCTTTGAGCTTTTTAAAACACCTTCAATCTCCTTTAACAAATTTATCTTTTCTTCAATGTCCACATCTTTCGGATTGATCTTCGCTTTAAACAAGAATTTGCCTTCACTTTTAACGTTAACAACCTCCGCATCTCCTTTGCTAACAACGTTCTTCTCAGCAAGCTTCAAACCAACTTTGTCATCAGCGTTTCCAAAAAACAAACCCCAAAAACCATTCTTCAAAACCCTAAAACCCTTAGACATGGAGAGATCGTACTTTGGCTTTTCAACAATATCATTCTCAAGGTTTATTGATAGGCTTTCACTGCTAACCTCCCTTATGTCGTAAAATTGAACCATGTCGAATGTTTTGTTTTAGGTTTAAAACCGTTTACATTTTCTTCACTAAAGCAGAGGATAAAAGTCTTTTCTGCTTGATTAGTTGTTTTAAATCTAAGGAATTGGAATGGTTGTAAGCTCTTTGTGCTGTATTATAATAGGTCGAGGTGGTGTTTGTGTTAAGAGGACACGTCCGAATAACCAACAGAAAAAATTATTAGTTTTCTGCGATAGGATAGCAGAGGTGATGGAATGTATAGGATTGCGGTAATTCCTGGAGATGGTATTGGTCCTGAGATAATAAATGAGGGTAAAAAGGTAATTGAGGCTGTTAGCGAGAAGGAAAATTTTGAGATTGAGTGGATTGAATACCCATTCGGGGCAGATCACTACTTAGAAACAGGTGAGTTGCTCAATGAAGATGCGTTGAAAGAGATAAAAAAAATGGATGCAATATATCTTGGAGCCTTAGGCGATCCAAGAATTGAGCCTGGAGTTCTTGAAAAGGGAATACTGCTCGCTTTGAGATTTTACTTTGACCAATACGTAAACCTTCGCCCAGTGAAATTGTTAGAGGGTGTCGAATGTCCTTTAAAAAATAAAAAGCCTGAAGATATTGACTTTGTTGTTGTTAGGGAGAACACTGAAGACTTCTATGTCGGCATAGGTAATCACGCTGATGTTGGTAAGAATAAGCAAGAACTGGAGATAATTAGGAGCCTATACAGCGTTAAATTTGGATTAGATATAGAAGTCGATGGATGTGAAATAGCTTACCAAATTGGTGTAATCAGTAGAAAAGGAGCGGAGAGGGTAATAAGGTACGCTTTTGAGCTGGCAAAGAAAAGGGGGGATAACAGAGTCACGGCAGTTGATAAGGCAAATGTTCTTAGTCACGTTTACAACTTCTGGAGGAGCATAGTTGAGGAAGTTAGCAAAGATTATCCAGACATAGAACACGAATTCAACTTCGTAGATGCAATTACCATGTGGTTTGTCAAGAATCCCGAGTGGTATCAAACAATCGTAACACCAAACATGTTTGGTGACATAATTACAGACTTGGGGGCAATGATACAGGGTGGTTTAGGCTTAGCTCCTGGTGGTAACATAAATCCCGATGGCGTGTCGATGTTTGAGCCAATACACGGTTCAGCACCTAAATACAAAGGAATGAATGTAGCAAACCCAATTGCCACAATCTGGGCTGGAGCAATGATGCTCGACGAGATTGGAGAGGAAAAAGCTGCTAAGGATATAGTGAGGGCTATAGAACTTGTGTTAAAGGAAGGCAAGGTAAGGACAAAGGATTTGGGAGGTAATGCAAAAACATCTGAAATGGGAGATGCAGTAGCTGAGAAAGTGAAGGAAATAGAATAATTAAGTCTCCACACCCAAAATTTCTTCCGCTTTTTTCAAAGCCTCATCATCTCCGATTAAATAAACCAAATCCCCCTTTTTGAGTTGTGTGTCTGCTTCAGGCATCATCAACTTCCCATCCCTCTCAATCGCCACAACCGTGCAACCCGTTTTTCTCCTCAAATCAAGTTCCCTCAAACTCTTGTCGTTTATGCCAACCTTTACCTTTTCCAACGTTAAAGTCTCACCTTTCTGACTCATGATTGATTCGACAAATTCGATTGCCGCAGGTCTTTGTAATGTAGCTATAACCTTTTTTGCAGTATCTTTGTAGGGAGATAGGATAAAGTCGACATTCACTCTCTTTACTTTTTTCTCAGATTCCGGACTTCTCAGAATTGCGAGAGTGTAGACGTTGGGATTCAACTCCTTAGCAGCCATAATCGTGAATGCGTTGGATGCATCGGTCATACAAGCTATTAATGCCTTAGCCTTTTGAATATTGGCTTTTGTTAAGACTTCCTCTTCTGTAGCATCGCCCAAGACAGCAACGTATCCGCTTTCCCTCGCAACGTTTACTTTTTCAGAGCTTGAATCTATCACAACAACTCTATCCTTGGGAAATTCGTTTGCAATCTCCTTCCCCATCACTCCAAATCCACAGATGATAATATGATTTTCCATTTTTGATAGCTTTTTTACATCCTTCATTTCCATTCTCCTCTCAACTATTAAGGGCATTAAAACGTTTATAGCATAAAAGAATATGCCTATACCAAAGAACATTAGAAGCATTGAAATAATCCTACCAGCAGTACTCATTTTGTAAATTTCACCGTATCCTGTGGTTGTTATGGTAATCACTGTCATATATAGTGATTCAAACAAGCTCCACCCTTCTACTACGTGATACGCCAAACTTCCGAACAAAATTACAGCAATCAAAGCTGCAATGATGTTTGCAACATCCCTGCCAACATCGTTCATTGCAACATCATCTCTTGCACCACTTTAAAACCTTTCATTCTATACTTTAAGTTGTTAAGCTGTCAATTTATGATATTTATTGCCTCGTTAGCATCTCTTGCAATCTTCAAGCCCTCTAAAGAAACATTTGGCTTAATTGCTACGACAATTTTGTTTTCTTTCAAGGCTATTGCCATTTCTGAAATTGTGCCATAACCACCACAGACCTGTCCACATTACATAAAACTACAAATACTTAAAATCATGCATTATTATGCTAAAAGTAAAGGAAATTGTAAAGAAGTTGAAAATCTTCGAGAGAAACAAAGTACCT
>QMZC01000077.1 GCA_003662995.1 Archaeoglobales archaeon | reverse complement strand
TTATTTCCAGAGGTACTTTGTTTCTCTCGAAGATTTTTAGCTCTTCTACAATTTCCTTTACTTTTAGCATAATAATGCATGATTTTAAGTATCTATAGTTTTATACTAATGTGGACATGTCCTCCTCATCAAAGGTTGCTATTCTTTTTATCCCATAATGCCTGCATGTCGCAGCTATTAAAGCATCGTTGGGTAGGAGCTTATATCTTTCCATAATTCCTGACCAGCTCATCTAGCCCGCACCTATTTTCAAGTACGGGAATGTTCAAGTCCTCAACAAACTCTACGAATTTTTTATGGAGGGTAAGTTTTGAATATCCCTTCCTCTTTAAGTAGTCTCTTTGCTCATAAAATTTTGAAATCCCGTGCGTTTTAAGCTCCTCCCGTACAAGAATAAAAATGCTCTCTTCAACTGTATTTGTGAAAAGTACAGGCTGATAGCTCTTAAATACGAATCTCAGTATATCTTTTGCTCTACTCGTTAATTGAGTTTTCAGGATGAAGTTTACAATAAGATTGGTATCTAAAGCTACGCTTTCCAAGTTTTCGCCTCCAAACGCATTCTCTCAATGTCCTCAATACTCAGATCGGATTCGAGCAAACCACAGTATTTTTCCAGGATTTCATCGATATTTTCAATTTTGATTCTTACCCTCTCCCCCAATTCAACCTTCTCCAATGGTTTGAACACTCCGTTTTCATAAATTACCTCAATAATCTTTGGCATACAAATTATTACACACGAGATTAAAAATAGGTTTCGTTGCTCTGACAGCAAAAATAAAAGTTAAAAAAGTAAACCAAAAGCATGAAGAGGTGAGCTGGCAGCGATAGGACTCTTATGACTATCAGGGTAGGAATCTCCACTTGAGACGCCACCAGAGAGTTGGGTGTTATAAGCGGTCGTATATTTTTTAACAATTATTAATGAACTATAGTGACTGTGGAGTTGATTGGTAGTATCGTGATCCAACACAATCTATTAATACCATATTACCAATTTACCATTATGGAAGTAATTAAGGTTGATAAGGCTGGCAGACTCGTAATCCCAAAATCTATAAGGGAAAGGATGGGAAGTAAGGGGGAAGACCACATTCTTCTTGTGGAACACAACGACACTATCATTCTAAAAAAGCTTGATATAACTGAGATAGCTAAGAAAATAGAGGAAGAATTGAAGGGTTTTGATGTTGAAAAGGCATTTGAAAGGATTAGGGAAGAATCAACCAAACTCGTTCTTAAAGACCATCCGGAGATTAAAGAATGAAACTTCTCCTTGACTCAAATGTAATTGTAGCAGCTATAAAGAATCCGTTAAAAGAGACCGTAACTCTTAGACTATTGATAAAGTTGTTGAGTAGTGATATTCAATTAATTGGAAATAAGTATTTGGCTCTACGAGTATGGTAAAATTGTTGAAAAGTTCCCATCTGAAACTGCAAAGAAAATTGTATTGGATCTTCTTGGGAAAATGAAGGTCGTTGAGGTAGAGAAAGATATAATTTTCTAATTTAAAGAGTATGTGGATACAACTTTGGCAGCTACTTGTTTTAAGGAGAATGTGATCCTCATCACAAACGATAATGACTTTAAAAAGGTTAAAGAAGAAGGGATTATAAAAATCTGGAGTGTAAGTGAAGCTATTCGGAATTTGATGAGGGATTTTGATGGCTAAACTAAACGTCAGCACATCTATGACTACAATTTTAACAAGAAAAACTTAAGTATAAACACGTGTTAATAAAAATATGCCTATGCAAAAGACCAATAAGACAAAATTAACCCTGACAGTGGATAAAAATCTGGTAGAGTCTGCAAGAGAAATAAACATAAATCTGTCAGCATTTCTGGAATTGAAGCTAAGAGAATACCTAAGCGTCATAAAAAATGGGATACAAACAATTCCACAGTGGGCCCGGGGAGGTTCGAACTCCCGACCTTCGCCGTGTGAAGGCGACGTCATAACCACTAGACCACGGGCCCTCAACGATTTGTAAACTATTTTTCCCAAAATTTAAAATTTATGCTTTGGAAAATATCCGATTTCGAAAGTGAGGAGTAAGACGTCAAGACTTTAAAAACGATTCAATAAATTCTTTAACCTCCTTATCGCTTTTTGGCTTTAACTTCCCCAAAACTTTTCCATTCTCAAATAAAATTAATACAGGCAATCCTATAATCCCGTATCTTCTTGCAATCTCCCTGTTTTCCCTAACATTCAGCTTGGCAAATTTTACGTTGAATTTAGTAGACAAATCATCCAAAATCGGTTCAATTAGTTTGCATTTACCACATTGCTTTGAATAGAAATCCACCAATACAATACCATTTGAAATCGTTTCATCAAAGTTCTCTTTATTTAGCTCGATCATGTTTTTGTTACACCATTGACATAACCTCAGCCCCCAAAACTGTATCGATACCTTCAACAAGGGGCTTTTTGTTGATTGTCTTACCTTTAAGTTTATACTTCAACCTTATCTCCTCCCCATCCTTGAGCTTAACATCCCATAGAATCGTAGAGTAGTCTGATTTCAATACTTTCGCATTTTCCACATCAACTTCTCCACTACAAATCTCGTAAATCTTGAATTCCTTCTTCGCCTTTGAATAGTTCGCAACGTTTATTGTTACCTCTACTACCCCATCTTTCTCCACAACCTTCCTTTCAACAAAGACGTGTCCCATTATCCTTGCAACAACCTTCTCAATCTCTAAAGGCTCTTTCTCCAAAACCTCGCAAACCTTCTTAGCTAGTAACGGTAAAATCTTGTTTAAAATCTCCTCTTTTTTCTTCTTTTTCTGCAACTTTTGTTTTCTGCCTATGTGCTCTTTTAATCTCCTCCCAACTTCCTGTAAAGACAATCTGACCTCATCTATAATTTCTGGAATCGCTGCAACAGCCTCTTTGGATTCTGATGTGTATGGAACGTTTGTTGAGGCTAAATGAATTAGTATTACCGCTGGTCCACTTGGCAATTCATTTTTGCTCTGATTTAACCCGTAATTTTTCCAGTTGACACTCTCACAAGCCTTTGTTAGGGCACATCCGCTCTGCTGGTACAACAATGGCACTTTGTTTGCAAACCTCAAGATGTTGACTTTGTCATCCGCCTTAATCTCTCCCCCATAAGCTAACCCAACTTCAATCAAAAAAGGATGCCCCGAATACACCTTTGGTTTCCTTGTCAATGCAAAAACGAATTCTGGTTTGTATTCTGCCATTAGACTCTTCATTATAGCATTTTCACCAATTGGAGACAAACAGTCAGTTGGTGGTGGTAAAAAGTCTGTTTCCTTAAATGCATTCAAAAGCTTTACTACCTCATCCCTCGAAAGCTTTTTTGGAATTGCATCTTCCAACCCAGCTTTTCTTAAAACCTCCTCAGCCGTCTTATCTCCCACCCTGATGAACTCGGATTTTAAGAAGGATTTTAGGTCTCTTGCTTTCGTACTTTTAAGCATGTTCATTAGTGTTCCCAACTCAATTCCATGTGGGTGGGGTTTTATTTCCTTAGGGGTTTCAGGAATCTGCTCGCTAATTCTTTCAAAAACTGTTATGTCTCCATCGGGATCAACAAACGTTATCTTTGCGTGCGGATTGACAACTGACGTCTCCTTTAAATACTCGTAAACGCTTTGCTTTCTTTCCTTTGCATAAGCCCCAACTATCTCAAGCTCAATTCTTGTGCCTGAAGGCATGTACCAATCCACTTCTTCTTCACTCACAACCTCAGGCTCATTCTTCTTTGTGTTTATGAAAATGGATAGTTTGTAAGCTTTGGAATTTGCAACCTTTGAAGTAATCTCTGCCGGCTTGCCAGTTGTAAGTTGAGCATACAAGACCGCTGAGGAAATACCAATGCCTTGTTGACCCCTACTCTGCCTTATAACGTGAAATCTTGACCCATACAGCAGTTTACCAAAAACCCTTGGTATCTGCTCTTTTACTATTCCTGGCCCATTATCTTCAACGGTTATTCGATAAACGTTCCTCTCAACTCTCCTTATTTTGATTAAAATGTCTGGTAAAATACCAGCATCCTCGCAAGCATCCAATGCATTGTCAACTGCCTCCTTAACACATGTAATTAAGCTCCTTGCGGGATTTGAGTATCCAAGGATGTGCTTGTTCTTTTCGAAAAACTCAGCTATGCTTATTTCTCTCTGTTTCTTCGCCAATTCTTCTGCGATCATATTTCGGCTCCAACAACCGTCTGAGTCTTCGTGACACCTTCAATAGCCCTTATGTCGTCAACGGTTTTATTCAATTCTGAAAGGCTACTTGCCTCGATTATAACAACAAAATCGAACTCGCCAAAGACGTGGTATATGTCTCTGACGTTCTTCATCTTCTTGATTTCAACGTAAGTTGTTTTTTCACTACCCGGCATCACGTTAACCATCGTTACACCTATAACCATGTTAATATGTTATTTTTGCAATATAAAAATCCTTCTCTATTTTTAATCAATTTCCAATTCGTCAATGTTCTGTAATAATCTCAAAATATCTCACCAACCTCATCCAACCCTGCAAGCACTTCGAAGAGGAATTCACACGTAATTTCCAGAAAAGTGTTGGAAGATTGGCGAGAGAATACCAATTGACATTGTTTTTATTTTGATTAAAATTAACTAAAGGTATGGTCTGGGTGAATATAGATAAACCTACAAAAAAGTGCACAATTCACACCAATCCTGATTGTGTGTATGTTATCCGAAAACAGGAAACACTTCACAAGGGTCTGGAAAAATTGAGGTGCGATGGTGGGTGGTTATTCTTCTCCACCCTAGAGGATGCAGAAAGCTTCTGCAAAGCCAGATTTTCTAACTACTCCGTTATCAGGCACTGCTAAATTTACTATGTTTTTATGTCTATATTGGTAATTTCAGAAATAATTCAAAAAATCTAATCGTACTCTCTCCAGGTCTTCCCGCATTTGGTACATCTGAAAAATCTCACCTCACTCTCGTCAGCAGCCCTGAGCTGTCTCAACCACCAGTACGCCTCTCTATTGCCGCAAGCTGGACAAATTACTTCAATTGTTGGTAGGGTTTTTATGTTGTCTCCTTCAATAACCGGAACGTCTTTCCTGCTTTTTGATGAAATTATAACTTCTTCGTATTCTTCAACCTCCTTTTCATACCCACACTTCCTGCATACGGCTTTACTACCTTGATAAATCATTATGCTCTTACATTTTGGACAGAATTCCATGGATTATCTCCTCCGCATCTTTAATCATTTTCTCGTGATCAAAGGCAAGTTTGGGGAGCTTGTCCAACTCAAACAGTCCAACTTCCTTTGCATCACTCCCGGCTTTAAGCCTACCCTTACCTTCAACAACAAAGCACACAGACACGAAATGCCCCCTCGGATCACGATCAGGATTGCTGTATACTCCTACAAGCTTATAAATCTTCCCCTTCAAGCCAGTCTCTTCTTCAACTTCCCTAAGCAAAGCATCCTCAACTGTTTCACCATACTCAACTATTCCGCCAGGCAATGCATAATAGCCTTTGAAGGGTTCATTAGCCCTTTTAATCAAAACTATTTTTCCCCTGTATGGTATTATTGCATCAACCGTTAAAGTTATGCACTTCATAGTTCTAAGACAAACCTACCGTTTTTAAGGTATTTTCTTGCTACTTCAAACCCCCATGAAACGTCTCCAATCCTTTTTATACTATGACTATCACTCCCTATCGAATATCTGACCCTACCTTTAACGTTCATATCCAGCAACTCAAGGAAATCGATAGGCGGAGCTGAGTGGGCTGTATTAACTTCCAAAGCCACGTCTCTATCGACGAGCAAATCAATTATCTCTAAATCTCTCTCCAAATTCCTTCCATTTAGGCTCCCAAACATAGTTGAATGCAGATGGGCTAAAATATCGAAATCGTTGTACTTGAGACATTCGACAATTCTGTGATAGTACTCCTCTGCGTACAAAAAGTCGTGGATTGAAGCCAAAACCAAATCAAACTTGAATTTTGGCAAAACAATTTCACCATCAGCCTTAATTCCGCATTCTATCCCGCTTAAAACTTCGATATCGTATTTTGATGCAAATTTGTCAATCTCCTCTTGCCTTTTTCTGGCTTTTCTCTCATTTAGCCCAAATCTGTGCTCAATCGAATGGTCAACTATTGCTACAACCTTCAGTCCTACTTCTTTCGCCTTTTTTACTATCTGTTCAACACTTGCATCTCCGTCAGAGTATGAGGAGTGAACGTGTAGATCGTACACTTCCAAAAATCAACCTTGACTCATAAAACTTTAGCGATGGTTTAACAAACCTTATAAACTGTTGTCTCCCAATGCAACCATGCCCGGAATTATTCCACACCGCCACTGTGTTGTTTGTGGAAAAGCTATCGAGCCTGACAAGATCTATTGCAGTGATGAGTGCGAAGATGTGATGAATAAAGAAAAGAAGAGGCAAAGAAATTTCATGATCTTCATGTTTGCAATTCTGATAGCCTTGTTCATCCTGATGGTTTTAAGAGCATAACCTTGGATGTAGGAAGATTTTTATAAACACTGTATAGATTAAAATTATGGAAGAAGGGGTTTCGAGAATTGGTGTTAGCTTGCCGAAAAACCTTCTTGACGAGTTTGATAGCATTATAAAAAACAGGGGATATTCTTCAAGGAGTGAGGCGATAAGAGACGCTATAAGGAGTTATATTGCCGAATATAAATGGCTTGAAAGGGAGAAAGGAGAAATAATTGGGGTTGTGAATGTAATGTACGATCATCACTTCAAAGGCATAAGTGATTCACTAACATCCCTGCAGCACGACTTTTACGACATAATTACCACAACACTCCACATACACTTGAATAAAGACACCTGTTTAGAGATGGTACTAGTTAAGGGAGACATGGATAAGATAAAGAGGTTAGTTGATAGGGTTTCGGCGATTAGAGGGGTGACGAACGTAAAGCTGATTACAGCTTTTAGAGAGTAGATCGTTTAAAATTTAAAAATCAAAAAAAAACGAATCAATCTTCAAGCAACTCGCTTAAATCCCACTCTTCCTCCTCAAACTCGAATTCATCGATATCTTCAAGTTCCTCTATCTCTTCTTCTATCTCCTCTTCCTCATCTACGATCTCTGTCTCTTCAGCTTTTTCGATAAATCCCTCCATTATGGTTAACAAAGCTTGTTTAACCACATTTTTGTATTCCTCCAAATCGGTTGAATAAATCTGTTTTGCAAGCTTAGCATCCTCATTTCCTTCTTTCATCCTCTTAATCCTCTCAATTGTAGCTTTTGCAGTCTCAACGACCCAGTAATCTCTAACATCGCTTGTTACCGTTGATATGCTTTCTGGCCTGATAAAAACCATAATTCTGCTACCTTCAAAAATCCTAACTTTAGCAGTTATTGCTACGAGTTCTGGGGGTTCAATTTCCAGCAAAGATTCAAAGGCTTCAGGTTGATACCTGCCAACAAATCCCATGAAAACGCCCGTTGGGTCACTAACCCTAATCCTCCAAATTCCCGAATCTGGCTTGGCTTCTTCCTTCTCAAGCAATGCACCAACGATAAAAATTCTGTTACACTTTAAGCCAAGAGGTGTTAAAACGTACACAGGACTTTTTTCACCCTCATCTTGTATTTTGTAAGTTGAATTGTTGAATTCATGGGCAAAGATTCTTCTTGCCACCTCTCTCTTCCTAATCGTCATCATGCCTGAACCTCCAGTGATTTAATCAGTTCTTCAACCTCCTCCTTCAAACCAACCTTCAAAAATTCGATGTTTTTTACAATCAGGTATCTCTCACCTTTATTTCCAATCAATTTAAAATACCTGCCCAACAACCGTTTTTTCAACTCCGTCAACACAGCAGTTCTATCCAAAAATTCTTCAGCAATATTTTTAGCCTCTTTCAACCCAATACCTGTCAGATTTTTTATATTCTCTTCATTTAAGATGATCTCATATACATTTTCTCCATCGTCTATTACTCCCTTAACCCTCAAATCGTCGTATCCATCCATTTTCCCATGAATTGGACACAGTCCTTTTGTCATAGCTCTATTACAAATCTTGCACCTCCTAATTAACCCACTGTTCTGTTGGATTGAAATTAATGCCCCAACAACCTCAATCTCCCTTGGTGGTAGTGAAACGTCTTCCTCAATTTCCACTATCTCGCTATTTCTGTTCACATTAACCTGCATTCTTCCACCAAACGAGTCTGTTACGACATTTTTGAAAATGTAGCTTTTGCCCTCTTCAACCTCCTTTTTACCAGCCTTTGCCCATATTACAAATTTAATAATCCCTGTTTCATCTCCAATCAATCCAACTTGTGAGATGTTTGGACTGTTTGAATCCCACAACTGCACAACCTTGACTTTTAAACTTACCCACTGGTTTGGCTTTGTTATGTCAGAAATCCTTACAAACTCGCTTTCAACAGCCAAACTTTCCCTTGGAATCTCCAACTCTTTAACGAGATAGTTCACTGTCGTCCTCACGGCTTCATTTTCAGGAACCTTAAACTCGAGCATGAGCAATTTTAACCGCTTTAACACCTCTTTTGCGTTAATCTTATACCCAGATTTCTCAAATCGCTGTACAATTTGTTGTGTTAGCTCTTCAATCCTCTTTTCAATCATGTAATCACCTTGAGGTAATAGGGAGTTTAACAATAAATGGTTTTCCAAATATTTCAAAGAACTTTTTTATTTTTTAATTCATATTCTACTTTATCAAGATACTTGGAGAGGCTTTCAACTGCTGTTATGTCTTTGCTGACAAACCTGAAAATCTTTCTCTTAATCTGAACATCTGGTGTTATCCCCCAGCTTGAAAATTTTTTTACAAGGGTTTTCTCAATTTTGTTTCCCCTATCATCATAATCTGTCAGGATCACGACGTCTTTACCTCTAATTTTATCCACAACGTCTGTGCATGATGTTAGAACGATTATCTCACCTTCAACTCCCAAGTCCCTCAAAGATTTCCGATCTTTAACTCCTTCAACCACGATCACAGCCCCATTTTTTGATTTCTCCATTAGTTCATCAATTGTCTTTCTAACCTCCACGTAGTCTTTGTAATCCAGCATCGCTTGTTGTATTCTTTTTAACTATAAAAGGTTTGGTGGATTGGATGAATTGGAATAAAAAACTAAATAAAAAAGTAGGAAAAAGTAGAAACATAGTGGAGAGGTGGCAGTAAGCCCCCTTCTGTTTTCGGCGGCATTAATCTAAGCCGCTAAGCGTTGCACTGGCGGGGCTGGCAATTTCATCCTGTCTGGATGACCTCATCCTTTCGGAGTCATCGCATAGCTCCAGACAGGTTGTTTTCTGTGCCGCACCATGCCTCTCGGCATAGCCCCTTTCGGGACTCCGCCATTAACGGTGGGGGGACTTTCCTCCTCGGTAGCGAGGTTAGCCGCCCACCACCTCTCCAGAATTAATATGGTAGCAGTTTTAAAAATCTTTCCTGACACAAATCAAAAGATGCGTCTTCTCAACCTTTCAGTTTTTATCCATTCCTCATCAAGTTCATCAAGAATTTTCACTATTCTCTCGATTTGGTTTGCCAGATTTTCTTTAACATCCTTTACTTCTGCCACCTCGAGGTAGCCGGAAATCACAGCTAGTGGATTTCTGATCCTATCTGCCAAGTAGGCAAATTGCTCGATGTTTTTCTCGATCTGCTCGTAAGCCCTCCTTTTTACTTCATTTAGATTAATTGCCTCGATTGCAAAAGCAATATCGTTTGCAAGGGTTTGTAAAATCTCAATTTCCCTTTGAGTGGGCAAAACATCAGAATACAGCAAAATTACACCCTCCACATCTTCATATATCATTGGAAATGCAATACAAAATTCGTACTTGTAGTGTTTTGCCAATGGACAATCAGCACAATTCTGATCTCTCCTAACAATCAGATGTTTTTTTAAATTTAAAGCACTTCTAACAACTTTACAGGGTTGAGAATCATCGTCTATCTCTATTTTACCAATTTTTATTCCGATTGAAGCTATTTCATGGATGTACTTCCTTTTAGCCAGACCGATCCAGACTGAGAGATAGTCTTCCAATGTAGCCAGTTCGATACAAACTCTCCTGAGCAGTTCATTTTTGTCTAAGGTGTGTAAAATTAGCTTGTTAATACTGTTTACAGCGTTTAACAATCTGTTTAATCTAATCAAGTCTGTGAGATCACGTATGATGACCACGCAGTGTTTTTTATTGTGCAATTCGATGGGTACAAAATGGGATAGAAAGTACCTGTTACCAATTCTATCTTCAAGGGTTATTATCGAATTGTTCAGGATTGCTTGTTTAATGCATTCCACCCTTTTCTCGGCAACGTCCGCTGGAAATACATTGTGAACTTCTTTGCCAACTGGATTGTAACCAACATCTTTTACAAATGTTGGATTGGCATCAACAAAAACAGCGTTTTCATCAACAATCGCAACAGAGCTTGGCGAATTCTCAAATATTTTCCTGAACTTCTCTTCACTCTCTCTTATCTTACGATCCATCTCGATTCTTTCTGTAATATCTCTCACTACGATTACTGCACCCTGAACAACATTATTAATTACGACTGGAGAGCCAATCGATTCCATCCATATCCACTTACCATCCTTTCTCAGATATCTATGCCGAGCAACTCCCGGTTTTCTTTCCTTTAGACACGTAAAAAACGTGTTTTTCACATCCTCAACATCATCTGGATGAACAAATTCAAACACGGATTTTCCTATCAAATCTTCAGCCTTGTAACCCAAGATCTTCTCCACTGCTGGACTTACGTATGTTCTTTTACCTTTTGTATCGACAGTGACAATAATATCTCTCGAATTCTCAACAATCAACCTGTATTTCGCTTCACTCTTCCTCAACTCCTCCAGCATTATCTTCTTCTCAGTCACATCCCTCAAAATCCCCTCAGCCCCAACGACCTTGTTGTTATCATAAACTGGCCACAGTGTTACCTCCATT
>QMZC01000076.1 GCA_003662995.1 Archaeoglobales archaeon | reverse complement strand
GAAGATGCCTTCTGGAGCAGGTTGCCTGTAGAGGCGAGGTTAGGTGTTGCATTCAAGCTTTTTGATGAGGTGGTTGGAGAATGAGTAGGGTTTATAAGGTCAAAAATTTCAGGACTATACAAGCTCATCTTTTACGAGATCTTTAACTTCCCTATGTTTTTTCCCTATCCTTGGCATATTTTCTCTTATTCTCCTCTCTATATCGTGCTCTTCATAAGTAAGCAGTTTATATTTACCAGCTTCTTCAATAACCCAACCATGTTCTTTCAATTTATCAAGGCAAGCTTTTACTGTTTCTTTGTGTGAATTAAAGTCACTCTCTATGTCTTTAAAGAGGATAGCAGAGAGATTTTCAAGAGTTGTAGGGACTCTCTCTTCAATATTTTGAAGCAAAAACAGGGCCTTTGCAACGGAAGATACCCTTACATCATTAATCTCACCAAGCTTCCCGATCTCATCTTCTATTATGTTATGGTAATCTGACTTTATGAATCTCAAGTCTTGGCTAATTGCATCGTAAAAAATGTCAAATGTGACGAAGATACCAAGCTGTTTCTCAGCAATTGCTTCGATTCCGCCTTCTCCCCTCAAAATGGCGTGAACAATCTTAAGCATTGACCTCTCTCTTGCACTAAACCTTCTTGCATCTTCTATTGTTCTTACTAAGGCTCTTGAAATTTCTTGCAATAAACCTATTGAATAAGGGTAAAATGGATAAAATTCTATAAACTTCTCTTCATTGACTTCATAGATTTGTTTTGCTTGTTTCAGTGTTATTGCCTCAAGTATCTTTCCAGTATTTTTTCCGTAAAACTCTCTGAGTTTTCCTATCGCATCGATTCTCTTTTTTAACATCCTCTCCGAAACGACCTTCTCAACACCTGAAGGTGTAAGAGGCAGATGGAGTCTAAATCTGTCCTTTAAATACTCTAAAATATCTCTTTCAGCAGTTAATCTTTCAACTATATCTGGTAAAGCTTCTTGTGCTGTAACAATCAACCATACTTTCCCTTCACCCTCTCTAACCACCTGTTCAGCAAGAGCATTTAGGTCAGCCAATCTGTTCTTGTCATCTCCAATGTATAAACCAACCTCATCCAAAAGAACTACAATTCTACCACTATTTTTATTAATTTCCTCTGCAAATTCTTTCAACTTCTTTACCAACGATGATGGTTTAATCTCCAATTTTTTACTTTCTTTAATAGCCTCATCTGCATCATCTTCATTGGGATAGAACGAATTTAAGAATGCTACGAGAGCTTTTCTGAGAATTCGTTCTGCGTGTAATTTTCTCGCATCTTCCCATTTTGTATTGAACTCTCTTTCCACCCATTTTTTAAAATCATGATAAACTCCCCTTTTCTCCAATTCTTCTTCCCATATTGATACCCAAATTCTGTCAGAGAATCCTTTTTCCTCCATTAGTTTTCTGTAAACGAGTCTGGTGATTGTTGGATCTACAGCATGATCATAGTCAAGTAGATTTATAAAAATAACTTTTGTAGTAAGTTCTTTAGTCAATAATGGAACTAAATTCTTTAAATCCAATTTTTCCGCTAAGTATTTTGTAGATTCAATTTCTAAACCATCTCGAGTAGGAATTTTCCTATTTTCAAGTAAATACCCAAGTATTTTCAAGAAATGGCTTTTTCCAGATCCGAAAAATCCTGAAATCCATACACATACGTTTTCAGATGATCCTCTTCTGCTTTCAATAAACTCCTCAACAAATTTTCTGAAATATTTCTTTACTTCGTCTGTAGGCACGTATTCTTCCAGTTCCTCTAAAACAATCTTTGGTCTATGATCGTTTACTTTAACAACACTTATAATTTCCCTATATGGGTCTTTTTCAATTATATCTGGCCAGATTTTCAACCCTTTTCACCTCCAATTAATAACTTCCCCTCTATAATACCCACCTAAAGTGAATGAACTTGAATACAGCATTTCTCCAACCTCATTTGCAGGATAAGCGATAATGAGGATGCATTTTATCCTATTTTCAAGCTTTGCTCTAATGGAAGATGTCCTTACTAGAGGATATAGAATTCCGGTTCTTGTCAAAATTGCAACAAAATCAGGATTTTTATCTGACAATTTTTCTAATAAAACTTCCGATATTTTGTCTGGAAGATACCTCCTCAAATCTTCTATTAACTCTTCCCTGTCCCTCTCCATTTCGAATTTAGCTAACTCTTCACCATCTTTAGCAACTCCAAGCTTAATTAGTGCATCTTTTAAAACGTCTTTCATCGAAATTACTTCAGAGGGAATATCTTTCGCATTTAATCTATCGGAAAGTGATTTGAATTGTCTAATAGCCTCTCTCTCATATTCTGGAGGATAGCAAACTGTGAAAAATGGAATGCCATCTAATGGTCTGAAATATCCTTTTACCGTTCCAATCACTTTCTCTTCAACCACTTTCATCAATTCAATCCAGCCCATACATTAACCACTCCTTAAGAGTGTATTTAGGTTGAAAACTTACGATGTCGCCTGTAATTTCGACCACCCACCAACCCTTTTTGCTGGTGGTATTTACAAGTTCTAAGACTTCCTCTTTTTTAAGTAAGTAGAATTCCCATATATCATGGGAGAGTATTCTCCTAAATGATTGTCTATTTGAAGTGAACCACAAAGTAAAGAAAGCAAACGTAGTTGGCAACACATAAGTCTTTTTGAGTTTGTTTTTTGGATAATTTTCGAGCATATCAAAAGTTCTCAAAAAGGTTAAAAATCTCGTAGCCCACTTACTTTTTAGATTTTTACTCCATTTTCTTATATTACTGTGTTTTTTACCAATATTTTTTAGAAAGTCCAGAACATCTGAGTGATTCAAACTCAGGCTTTTTTCAAGCCTTATGCTCTTAACTACCAATTCGTAATAGGCTGTTCTGAGAAGATTGTCTGAATACAAGTAGTATGGAAGGAGTAGTTGTTGTTTTCCAAAGTCTGACAATACATCTGATTTCATTATTTCTCCGAGAAGCTCAGGTGGTGGTAACTGAGAATTATTCAAAAACCTCTTTCTAAAAGCCCGCAATATATTCTCAATTCTACTGTCAGAGTTCTTGCCAAGGTAATTTTCTTTAAAAACTTTATCTCGAATTACTTTGTAATCTTGTACTTCGTTATAAAGTTGTAATAGTTTAACCATTTCTTGAACTGAAACTCCTTCTCCAACCAACTCAGAGTTAAATTTAGTTGGCTTCACCCTTACCCCTCTATAGATTGTATTAAACACTCTTTTGGATCGGAGTAGAAAGATATCTCGAGACCTTGTAGTAGCTCAGGGGGTAGTAGAGCAACATCTTTTGAATTACTAATTGGTACTATAACTCTCCTCGCACCGTTCTCTCTAGCAAGTTGTACACATTCTGCAAAATCTTGTACAGGCAGAACACCTCCCTGAATTGTAATCTCACCAAGCACAACCGTTCCTGGTTTAATTGGTACATCCATCAATGAAGAATATAGGGCTACAAAAAACGCCGAAGCGGTTTGACTACCCTCCTTAGCCTGCATAATGTTAACAACTTGGAGGTGAACGTTGTAGTCGTCAAGAGATTTATCTATTGTGAACTTGGTTATATTACTCCTGAGGTAATCATAAGCTGTTCTAACTGCTTCTTTCATGGCTCTACCAACTGCTCCCGTTACAGTATAACCACTACCTTTCATTTTGGCAACTTCTATCCTAAATAAAGCATACTTGCCACTTTCCACATCAAGGCCAACTGTATATACTGTTCCGGGCGGTAATGGATCTGGAGAGATTAAGGTTGATACTCTTTGTTCCGGTAAAGAAACTATATACTCCCTCCCATTGAGCTTACCTATAAATGATAGGGCAGTATTCCAGTATTCTATACCACCCATTCTTTTTAACTGCTCCTTAACTCTTCTCCTGAATTCGATTGCAAGCTTTAAGTAAGATTCTACATCTTCTTGAGTAAATTCGCCGTCTGGATGTAGAAGTTTTATAAACCCTGAAACAGTTTTTCTAACCGCCTTTTCATCTCTTTTGTTTAAAGACTTGCCAAGTTCAAAATATTGATCAATGGCATCTCCAAAACTTAATTTTCTTAGCTCTCGGAGAATTTCAGCTAGATAGTCCACTACCAGCCCGTAGTGGTTTGTGAGCATGTCACTTTTCATCTTAGGAAACTCCCAACCAGGCAAATACGCATGAAATCTATCGAGAAATGCGAGATCTTGCATTTCATACGGAAAAGCAACAAACAGGTGAGACGTTCTGAGGGCCGTCTCAACATCTAAATTTATATTACCCACAAAAACAAGTGATGCGAGTGCGGTTATCTCTTCTCTCCCTCTGCTAAAACTCCCCGACTCCATATAATCTTTAAGAATATTTATTGCTTGAGGGTTCGCAAGTTTAGTTAGCCCGGCAATTTCATCAAAAGCAACGACATCCCACAATCCGACTAATCCAATTCTGCCCCTGCCAGATAAAGATACAAACAGACTTGCTACTGTAACATCACCACCAGACACTAGAATAGAATATGGTGATAACTCCCTATAGACGTAACTTTTTCCCGTTCCTCTTGGCCCCAATTCCACTAGATTATAGTTATTCTCTACAAAAGGAATTAGCCTAGCTATATGGAGCATCTTAAGCCTGTTTGATAAAACATTAGGTTCCAAGCCAGTACTACGAAGGATTAAATTCAACCACTCTTCACGGGTAAAATCTTTTCTATATTCTTTAATTTCTTTTAGTACATTTCCGGATGCGAGCTGAATTGGCTTTATATTTTCGATAACGAATGGCCTCAACTCATTTCTATGGTAAAAGGTTGAATCGTAGGATAATTCGATAACGGCCCAGACCCCTCCTGCCAATAAACGTTCATATTTATAAACCAAATCCTCCCCTATGTTTACTTTATCAATCTGAAGATTTACGAGGCTTGCCCAGTATTTATCTTCAGTTTCAACCAATCTAACTTTTACTTTGTCAATTACTTGATGTTTTCCGAGTTCTCTTACTTTTGCTTTGAATAACTCGACTTGGTCCGGTCTAACATAATGTTCACTAAGTATTCTTTTAACTTCTTGCAACCCTGCCTCAATAACTTCTTCGTCAGATGATGAACAGTATTTACCAAGTAAATACTCTAAAACATAAGTGGGAACGTTAATCTGACCTTTAAGAGAACTTACAAGGTCTTTTCTTACAATTTTACCTTCAAAACATTCAAAAGTCTTGTTATCGAGCTCATCTAAATCCATAGTTTGCCCCCTTTTATTAATGAGATTACAGGCAATTTTAGTTTTTGGATTATTTAAGTTATTTCAAAAAGTCATTTAACCGATCTAAACATCCTCATCTCTTTCAAGAGTGTTTTGCCATATTTCTGTTTAAATGGTTCTATTTGTCTCAATCCTTCCTCTTATTAGCCTTTCTTTTTTCATTTATAGAACTTCCAACAACTCACTTATACAATTAACAACAAAATCAGCTTCATTTCCTTTTTCTTCAAAAAAGTTCCTGTCACCATAGGCTGCATAAACAGTAATCATTCCAAGTTTTTTACCAGCTTGGATGTCCCTCTCTACACTGTCACCAACGATGATGGCTTCTTTAGGGTTTACTCCAAGCCTATCAAGTGCCAATTTTATTGAGTCTGGTTCAGGTTTTTTCTTGCCTGTCATGTCAACTGAAACAATCACATCGAAATAATGCAGCAATTTGGTTTTCTGTAATCTTGCAATTGCATGTCCATTGTACGCATCAGTTACAACGGCAAGTTTTAGTCCTCTTGATTTTAATTCTTCAGCTTTACTTCCTCGTAGATCTTGCAGCATTCTTCAAATTTCTCTTTGTTGTAAACACCCTTGTCCCTCATGTAATCAGCTATGTTTCTGGTGTCCTCAATCCCATATTTACCGCTAAGGAAATACCGTAAAAGTTCTTCTTCGCTACCAACACCAATATGTTTAACAACAGCTCTGCATGCCTTAATTTTAGCCTCAACGAAGTCAAAGAGTGTGTTGTCCATGTCGAATACAACAGCTTTAATTCTACGCTTCAATCCCAAGTTTCATCAACCTCCTGCATATCCTTAAATGCTTCTCAAATCTTTCATACAATTTCTCATCCAAGAATCTCAGCTTAAGTTCATCCAACTTGTTCTTCCCTTTGAACTCGCCAAAAATAACAATGCTATTCAGCCTTATAACTCCAAAAACACATGACAAATTAAAAATCAGGTTGATGAAATCGTCAGCGCTGCATCTCTCAGCATCTACAGCATGGGGAATGATGAAGTGGAAGTATTCTACACCTTGTGCTTCACAAAGATCAGCCATAAATCTGTCTGCTGTGAGCAGAACTGGCAGTGATGCTCTATTATCATGTCGTTACCTTCCTTATCACTCGAAGATTTCTCAACTCCTTCAACCTCAACTGCCTGAGCTTTAAGAGTTCTGTATTCTCGCAGTGCTATGTAGGCAGCGATTCTCGACTTCTTCATCCTTCTGTTGACAAATTCATCTAATAGGAATGGTTGAAATCTTACACTTCTTTTCATCTCTGCTATCTGGACTGGAGAGTACTTGAAGTTAAGAGATGCCTCAATCTCCTCTCTAACAGTTTCAACGAAGAGAATTTCTGATGGTTTGATTAACTCTGAGGAAGATATGAATCTGTGGTAGATAATGTTGGTGTCGGGGCAGAAGTAGACCTTTTTCTTCAGGCTTTTGTAATGTTTCAGTCTCTCTGCAAAGTCCTCTTTGTTTTCATATCCTAAGATTCCGCTTGCAAGAAGATACTCAATGAAGTCATTGTAGGAGGGCATCTCCGGGTTCTGAGATAGTTCTTGTTTTTCAAAATCATGTTCTCTTTGGATAATCTTAAGCCTGTAACAATCCTCATCAGGAGAAGTTGCAGAAGCTGTCAGGAGCTGGAAGTGGGAGTAGAGTGGATACATGATGCTTATCTCATCGTCTATTAAGTTAAGCAGAATTTGGAGTTCATCAACTGCAATAACTTCCTCTCTCATCCTTTCACCTTTGCATCCTCAATGAAGTCCTTTAGATCTTGAATGCTGAGGGGAATCATCATGTACGGTTTGTTTTCAAGTCTTTTTACGGCAAGATAGAAAACGTGGTTCATTCTGTGCTTTATCGCCGGAATTAATGCTGCTGCAACGAGAGCCTTTCTGCCTGGAGTGATGTCTATTGCAACTTATCTTCATGCCAGCTTCAATGAAGTCTGCCTCTTTGACTATGTGTCTTTCAATTTCTGGAGTGAAGCCAAACTCTTCGCTCAGAATTTTGATGCCTTTGATAGCTTTATCTAGTTCCTCAGCATAAGTATCTTCAGCAAAGACGTGAACGATGTCAGGGTAATAGGCTTTCTCCATTAAAACTGCATAGTAGGTGTTAATTAGAGCCCATGTGGAGCGGCCAAGGATTGTGATGTATGCTTTCACTCTATCACCTCAAACTTCTGTAACATTTTCCTTTTTGAATTTTAGCAAAGTCATTACTATCACTAAAAGTTGAACATTATCATAATACTTAAAATTTTTGTTCAATTAAAATGCCAACTAAATCGGAACAAATTGACGTTGATTTTCAAGAAGTTCAAGATATCAAAAAGTTTTAAATATCACAAAAAACAAAAAGTCAAATATGTGGGAAATAGTGTTCAGAAGAGATGAAGTTGTGATTAGGACTAGTAGTGTTATGCCAATTGTAGGCGACAAGTTGATTGAAGAGAGAATAGATTATAAAGACCTATCATCGAAAAAGCTGGAGATGGTTGTGAAGTCGATTGAGAAGAGGGAGAGCGGAGAAGACTGGGAAGTAGTAATTGTAGCTGAGTCGTTAAAAGAACTGACAGAAATTGACACATCTCAAAAGTATAGAGATGATTCTGGAAAAGATATGATAGAAATTGAAATCAGGGGAGAGTCATATATCAAGTACGGGGCGATACCGATACCTGCCGAATATAGGGACCTGTTTCCCGGTTATAAGGAAAAATTCGTACTTGAAACGGATGTAGGAGAGATCGTAACTTATGTAACTTCGGGTTCACGGAACACAAAGGTAGGTGACCCAGAAGGCGGGAGATATATAAAGAAGGGGTTAAATAAGTGGTTCGAAGCTCACAAGGAATTGAAGCCGGGAAGTAAAGTGATAATAGAGGTTCTAGAACTGAAAAAGCGATACAGGTTAAAAGTAAAGGAGTGAATGCAAAGATACTCTAGAAAGATTCCACGTTAAAGTAAAGGTTAGTAGTCATGGAGGAAAGATATTTTGTTTCAAACTACAAAAAAGAAATATTAGCTATTGAAAACATAGTTGGTGCTCCTTGCTGCGCTGTATGCGGAAAAGATACAGTCTTGGACATTCACCATTCTTGGTCAGAGAAAAGAGCAACATTCCTTTGCCCAAATCACCACCAAATCCTTCACAGACATATTGGTAAAAGAGATGATTTTAACCACAGAGAGCGTTTTTTATCTATCAGAGAAAGTATAAATCTAATAAGAACTCTTGAAAATAAGAGGAAGCCACATTATACCAAAATAGATGTTCAAGAATACTTCAGCAAGACGATGCTTTGGGTCGAGGATCTTCTGGAGAGGTATTTAAACTTGGAAAAATTAGAAGTTCTAGCATTAGAAGTAACCCCCAATCTTAAAGGATTAGTTGGTAAACTAGACGACTACATATCCATTAAAAAGGATAAGGTAGACGTAAAAGTTTCGTTTTCCATGCCGTCTGAATTTAGTACTTACCTTCTTCCGTTTCAAATAACTTCTAGAGTCCCAAATTTCTCAAAATTTGACGAAAGAAAGAGAGTAGAAATACTAAACGAAACAAAAGAATGGATAAAAAAGAGAGTACTTGCGAACATTATCAAACAAGGTTGGAAATTTCAGAATAAAAACATTCACAATGAGCTGAGGAAAGTTTTAAAAGAGATACTTGTGTGCTATCGAGACAATTATTACAGTAGAAGACCTAAAGAACCTCTCATAAAAACACTCATGATAGAAGAATTGATATTAACTGAACCTGTTTGCATTGTTTGTGGATACACAACGATTTTGGAATTGCACCATTTTAACGAGTCCAAAATTGGATTTCTGTGCCCGAACCATCACGCTATACTTCACAGAATCTTAGGCTCCTCAAATGAGTTAGATGTAAATCTGATAAAGAAAAAAATTAGACTAATTGAAGAGCAAGGCATTCCATACTATAACGAAATCTCCAAAGAACAAGTAGAAAATTATAAGAAAAGAGGATATAGAGTTTACAGAGTCAAGTGCCCGTAGTCTTTAATTAATAAAAAAATAAATTTGAATTATTTGAAGTTCACTTGAGCCTTCCTACAAAATCTTGGGAGAGTCTTCAAAACATCTATTGATCCATATGTATTTCATCAAATCAGCTCGTTTTCGTATATGAAATGACAATAATGTTTTCAAATTCTTTAATTTTGAATTTGATGTTGTTTTCTTTGAGAATTTCAGTTAATTTTTCTTTCTTATCTTTTAATGCGATAATTACGCCACGTAATCTCTTTTGTATTAATTCATGGATTTTCATCTCCCAGTCTTCAAATTGTGGAATTTGTTCGATGTTCAATATTTTGAAGTCTCTACTCTTCCTCGACAAAAATACAACAGATCTGTTAGCTGTTCGTATTACATATTTGTAACCAAAAAAATCAAGATTGCTTTTGATAAAGTCTATATCTTTTTCAGCTACTCCGACAATAATTAGCCCCCCATTCCAATTAGTAAAGCTTGATATAAGGAAGGCTTTCTCAATGTCAAGTTCCGAACATTCAACACTTACCCCACATACCCATGTACATGTTAAATCAAAACAGTCCTCGAACCCAATTTTTCTGTACTTTACCTCCATTAAATCAATACTACCTAATTGTTCTTTATTACAAAGCATTCCATATTCAGAATCAGTTGCTCGAAGGAAGACATCTATAACTTTCAGCACATCCCTTGAAAACTCAGAAAGACTATAGCGAAGTCGTCTAAGTAATGGATATCCTCCATAGAAATCAGTCTTTTCTTCAATCATTTTAAGGTAGCTATCCTCAACTTTCTCATCTAATTTTTTAATATATGGTACAATATACATTCTTACTATTCTGCTAACGGTTTCCCACCATTTTGCAACTCTATCCCCTTCTTCTGCTATATCTCTCAATATTTTCTCTACAATCACCTTCACACCCCCCATAGCAGGTTTAATCAATTTAATTGGATCCGCCCACCATATTCACACTCTTTGTATCTTCAGATTTCTATGGATTTACCCTCCTTAACAACTTCCACTTTCTTAAAATTCTCAACAAACCACTCTGGATTGCTAGTATGAACAGGAATGATTGTGTCCGGATCAATTGTCTCAATCAACCACTTCAAATCATCCTTAGATACGTGACCAGAAGCATGATAACCTTTAACAAACAAAGGTTTCAGCCTACCACCAATTAGTTCCATTTTAAACCCGTAAATTTCAAAATTAAAACGATCAAGCCAGTTGTGTAATCTAATGAAATCAAAATCCTGCTCCTCATCGAATGCCTCACTCGATGAGTAAATGTATGCCCCATTGTCGGGTTTGATGTCTAACAGATGTTTCAGGTCGTAGAAAGAGAAGCATAAAATGTAGTTCTCCGGATTTTTGGAGATGTTTACTGGATCGATCAAATTATCTTTTAGCTCATTCCTAATCTTCCTCTCCCATTTATCTCTAACATCTTTCAACTCTTTGTAGACTTTTACATCTTTCAACCTCTCAACACCGTCAACACGTCTCATAGCTTCGAGCATGTATGCATCCTTTGCTGTCACAACAAGTTGTCTCGATGTTTTTTCTGCAATTTCTTTAAACGTCTCCAGTCTTTCAAAGTTTCTTGGAGAGAAATCGGCTATTACAAGCTTCTTTGATTCTTCAACACTCTTTAAACAATTTTCAAAAACCAGATCTTCAG
>QMZC01000075.1 GCA_003662995.1 Archaeoglobales archaeon | reverse complement strand
TTCTCCAACTCTTCAATGGCTAATACCGCTAAATAAGTTGTACACATTCCATTTTTTGAGTCCGTGTCATCGATGCCTATCCAGAGTCTCATTAAAACGAGATTTTGTTTGAGATTTATTAAGGTGTTGTTTTCAGAATATTTGAGAGTGTTTAAAGGAAAACCAGCAAACAATTTTTAATCCTGCATCCAAACTTTTTCTAATGAAACTTTGGGGCAGGACAATTGCGAGGGGTTATGCTGAAGGAGAAGCTGTGGTGTCAACAAAGAGCTTCTCGTTTTTAGGCGACGTTGATGTGAAAAATGGGATAGTTATTGCAGATGATAGCGACATCAAAGGAATGAGCATAAAAGATAAGATATTTGTCTTTCCATCTGGTAGGGGTTCTACCGTTGGCACATACGTTTTGCTCAGGATGAAGAAGAATAACACCGCACCTAAGGCGATTATTAACATCGAAGCTGAACCAATCATAGCAATTGGTTCAATACTTGCGGAAATACCATTGATAGACAATCTTACGCTTGAGAGTAAACAAGTAAACCCCCTTAACTATATAAAGAATGGGGATTACGTTAAGGTTAACGCAACAGAAGGATGGGTTGAGATAGATGCAGTCTGATATAGAAGATATAGAGATTGAAAAAATCATAGAGAAACTTCAAGATCACTTTCAGGTTTACCATATTGACAAACTCCCCGATGGCTACAGACTGTATCTCCAAGCAAAGAGAACATTGGATGATGAACTAAAAGCTCAATTGACTTCTCTGACAGCAAAGTACGATGTCAGAATGGGGTATTATTATGGAGAATTGGTTTTGGAGATAAGAAGGAGGGCTGAGAAGAAGGAGAAGGTGTGGATCAACATTGTTCTGTTAATTGCAACTTTTGTTACCACTACAATAATGGGTTCCTTCTTCTATCAGGAGTTTAATATCTTTGGCGGACTAATGTTTTCATTCGCAATAATGTTTGTTCTTGGCAGTCATGAAATGGGGCATTATTTTGCAGCCAAAAGATGGGGTATGAAGACATCATTACCATACTTCATTCCATTCCCAACAATCATTGGCACACTGGGGGCTGTGATAAGGCATAAGGGACCTATTCCCAACAGAAGGGCATTGTTTGATGTTGGTGTCTCAGGACCTTTAGTCGGCATTGTGGCGTCATGTATAGTCATAGTAATTGGCTTGAACATTCCGTTTCAACTGGAAAGTTACGAGGAAGGGTTGATACTCGGCACACCCATCCTTTTTGAATTACTTGCTAAACTTGTAAACTTTGATGGTGAGGTTATTCATCCAATAGCCTTCGCTGGCTGGGTTGGTTTGTTTGTTACATTCTTGAATCTCATTCCCGTTGGGCAGTTGGATGGAGGGCACATACTGAGGGCAGTCATTGGAAAAAAAGCCGCCATAATTTCGAGGTTCATGCCCTTAGTTTTAATAGTTTTGGGAAGTGCAATAAGCTACATCTACAAAGTATCGGACTCGATCTGGATATTTTGGGGATTGATTACCCTATTTTTCTCACTCCAACCCCATCCAGACCCAATTGACGACAAAACACCGTTGGATGCAAAAAGAGTATTATTGGGAATAATAACATTCATACTCGCATTACTCTGCTTTACACCTGTTCCATTTCAAATAGCGAAAAATTTATAGTGATTGAATATGATGGATTTTGTGCTTAAAAATAAACTGAAAAACATACTCGATGACAAAACAAAGTACAACAAATCAAAAGTAAATGCAGCTATCCTCTTCCCAATAATGCTTGGAAAAGAGCCTAAACTTGTTATGATTATGCGCTCTAAAAATTTAAGCAGGAGCGCAGGACACATAGCATTTCCTGGCGGAATAAAAGAGGCAAATGAGGAGCCAGAGGAAACAGCTTTGAGGGAGGCTGAAGAGGAGATAGGTATTGATGGCGATACAGTGGATATCATAGGCTATTTAACACCTAAAGAGGTAATTGAGCATAAAATCAAGATACATCCTGTTGTTGGTGTTTTTGAGGAACAAGAATTAATTCCAGACAGCAATGAGGTTAGCAAGCTTTTAGTTGATGATTTAAAAAAGGTTTTACTTTCAAGGAGGGTAACTGATTGGGGACCTAACTTTGAGTGTGATGGTGAGTTGGTTTGGGGTGCAACGTCAAGAATTTTAGATGACTTTTATTTAAGAATTATTAGAAATTTTAACTCTATTGATGAGTTTTTTGAAGAGCTTTAAATGTTATTCAAATAAATCTTCAGGAATTCTTTCATAATTTTCGATGTAATCTGATACAATCCTCGCTATCGCGTCTTTGACGTGTTTGTGAGCCATGCTCTTCGATATGCCAACGGCATCGGCAATTTCATCAAGATTTACCTTTCTTTTAGTCGAAAAATACCCCATGTCGTATGCTGCTTTTAAAACTCTTTGTTGTGAATTTGTCAACACAGATTTTTCCGATGTCAATGGCTTAACTTCTGTAACGCTCCAGTTTCCAACCTTTCTTAGCTTTTCATAAGCCATTTTTAAATGCTTGATGTCGGGGGCAAAAACCGTGTAATATTTGTTACCATTTCTAACCTTTATTGGTGGCTTTACAAAGCAATACGACTCTTCAAAAGCTTTTATACCTGCAGTATCCCTTATAACGGCTATAAAGTCTATGTTTACGGGTGTTTTTTCAAATATCTGTAGAAATTTCGTGGATTTGTGTTTTTCTATGGTTTTAAAACATTCTCTAACATTTCCGTTTATTTTGTCAATTCTGCATAAAAATGCTGCATCTAAATCGTTTAGAAGGATGTATTCAAGAATTTGCATTGAGAAGTTTCCCTTTCTTGTAACGTACGCCAGGGAGCAAGAATGCTGGCTAACCTTAACTTTGGCAATGTACATGTTTATCACAATCATGGATATGTCTGCTTATACCAAATAGTTTGTGGTGGACATGTCCATGTTTGGCTTATAAAAGATGTCCCACATTAGATACTTGCTGTTTTAGGCTAATTGTTATTTGGTGAGTATATGAAAGAGTTGTATGAAAAAATGGTAAATGAGGCGATGGCTGCCCAGAGAGCGGATGTTGAAACAATCAAGCGAAAAAGGGGGCAGGAGTTTGTTATTGAAGATACAAAAGCCTATGTGGATGTTGCAAATAAAATGAAACCTATTGGTGAGCAGAGTAAGGCTGTTTTTAGGTTGCATGTGGATTCGATAAACGCTCATTATGAGATTTTAAGCAGTCTGACAAACACCATAAGACCTGAGGACGACCCATTTGTTGAACACTATCAAACGCCAGTAATTCTCGAAATACTGTACGACGAAGATGAGAAGTTTAAGAAGAGTATGGATGTCTTTATTGACACGATAGGGAAAGCTGAGGCATTAGTAGGTAAGGAGTCAGTTAGGAGGTATGGAGGTTTTTATGGGCCTACCTGCGTTGTTGATTTCGCTCTAATACCGGGAAGCACGAGCAACATTGTTAACAGAATTTTGAAAGTAACTGATATACCCAAAGAACACAAGCAAGCAATTTTAGCAGCAAAATCATGGGGAATGAATACATCTTATGGAATTGGTGAAGTTTTCGCCAATGAGGTTGAAAAAGGTGCAACGATTGCGGATGCTGTCAAAAAAGAAGTAGAGATGGTTAAGTTTATCTACGAAAGTCCAGTAGAGGCTCAAGCAAAGCTGATGGATGATGCGGGTCATACCTCTTTTGATGTCAGAAGATACATGGCAGAATACAGAAACAGGATGGAAGGAGCAGTAAAGGAGGCAATTGATGATGAGGTGCATTATGGAAACATTGTAACAGTTCCAGCATACTGCGTTGGAGATGTTGCCCACCACATAGCTCAATCAACGTTCAACATGTGCAAGGATGATGTAGTAATGGCTGTGATTGAGGCAACAACTGAAGTTATGGACACAACGTTGAGAAATGCCATTGACAAGTTCAAGAACGAGTATCAACCGTTATCCCTTGCAACAGGCTCAACAGCTTGTGCTGTAGAGTACATACTGGAGTTGGATGGATTTAATGCCCCTATGATTGTCGATTTGCTGACAAAGAGGTTCCACAACTTTGTGCAACTCTACCCAACAAGGGGTGCAGCTGCTGAACTACACAACCACGACTTCATGGACATGATATACAGAGGTTGGAGATACTTAGATGAGGCTAGAAGGATGGTAAATGGTAGTAATGTTGAGTTGAAACCAAAGGTTGCAGGGTGTGAGGTAAATCTCAAGCCAATTAGCGAGAATGAAGTAATAATGAATCCGCAAAGATACGCATATCCGGGATGTGCTATCTCAGTTAGATTCTCAGCGTTGATGAGGTTGGCAGACTATCCATGTTTGCTGACGAGTGAGCCTGTTACAGCAACGATGATGACCAACGTCATAGCATTGCACAAGGATAAGCCTGGAGCACCTGCAAGGGTCTGCAAAGAGTGTGGAACTGCCTGCTTAGTTGACTTCAGACATCAGTGGTGCCAGTGGAAGGAGGCAGTTTAATTTAACTATTTTTATTTTTATGAAAAGGTGAAATTATGAAGTGTTACATTTGTGCAAAAGAGGGCAAGGAGATGGATGCTGTTGCAATATGCATTGTGTGTGGAATGGGCGTGTGCATGGATCATTTAGTTAGAGAGGAGATGGAGGTTTGGAAGGGAGATTATCCTTTCCCTTCCAAGAAGCTTAAAAAAACAATACCCAGAATAGTTTGCCAAATCTGCTATTCCGCTTACAAAGAGGATTAAGAGGATTAGTATGTCACTAAGTAAAAGATTTCTTGCTGAACTTGTCGGAACGTTTATACTCGTCTTCTTTGGTCCGGGAGCTGCAGCTATTACATTAATGATTGCAAAAGGGTCATCTCCACCAAATCCCTTCAATATAGGCATAGGGGCTTTAGGAGGTCTCGGTGATTGGTTTGCGATAGGAATGGCTTTCGCACTTGCAATCTCAGCAGTAATATATTCCATTGGTAGAATCTCTGGAGCCCACATAAATCCAGCAGTAACCATAGCCTTATGGGCAACGAAGAGATTCCCATCAAACGAAGTCGCACCTTACATTGTTGCTCAGTTAATTGGCGCATCACTTGGAAGCATCTTATTCTTTGCGTGTGTAGGTATTGAGGCTGCAACAGTCGGTGGATTGGGAGCAACTGCACCATTTCCCGGAATAAGTTATGGACAGGCTATTCTTGCCGAAGCAATAGGGACATTTTTGCTAATGTTTGTCATAATGGGTGTTGCTGTTGATCAAAGAGCCCCTCCAGGATTTGCAGGCTTAGTTATTGGTTTGACCGTTGGAGGAATAATTGTTACAATTGGCAACATTACGGGTTCTTCTTTAAATCCGGCAAGAACTTTTGGTCCTTATTTAGGGGATTCACTTGTTGGGATTAACTTGTGGCAGTACTTCCCGATTTATATTATTGGACCAATTGTTGGAGCTGTTTTAGCAGCATTCCTCTATGACTACTTAGCCAAGGAATAACCTTTTTTATTTTTAAAAAGGTAATTTTGACAAATGCCTAAATTGCTATGTTGTGTATTCAGCGTTTATCCTCACGTAGTCATAACTCAAGTCACACCCAATTGCAAAACCCTTCCCTTGCCCTTTATGCAGATTTATTAAGATTTTTATTTCATCGTTTTCCTTCAGCAAACTTCTTGCATCGTCTTCTCCTCCCATTATCTTACCATTTTTGACAAGCAAAACCTCTTTATCCTTCGATTTAAATTTGAGGGTGATGTTCTCATCCATTTCAGCATCTGAATAACCCAATGCAGCAACTATCCTCCCCCAGTTGGGATCGCAACCGAAAATAGCCGTCTTAACAAGCAGTGACGAAACCACAGCTCTGGCGGCTTTAAACGCATCCTCATCGCATTCTGCCCCTTCAACAACAACCTCAATTAGCTTTGTAGCTCCCTCCCCATCCTTAGCAATCTTCTTTGCCAAATCCAAACAGACTTCATTTAAAGCTTTCTGAAATAGTTTGGCATCAATCTTCTTTTCACCGGTGGCAATTAGTAACACCATGTCGTTTGTTGAGGTATCACCATCAACAACGGTAACGTTGAATGAGTTATTTAGGGCATGTAAAAGCATTCTTCGCAACTCAATGCTGTCATAATCAGCGTTCGTGAATATAAAGGCAAGCATCGTTGCCATGTTTGGTGCAATCATTCCTGCCCCTTTGGCAACTCCAGCAATGACGACATCTCCAATCCTAACTGCTGATTCTTTAATGAACGTGTCAGTGGTCATAATCGACTTAGCAAATGCCAAAGCCTCCTTCCTACCACTCCCAAGATTTTTAAATACCTCTTCAAATCTATCCTCTATCCAATTCATGTCAAGCTGAACACCAATAACGCCTGTAGAAGCTACTGCAATTTTTCCCTCATCAACTTCCAACTTTTCTGCAAGCAGAGAAGCCATTTTTTTAGCATTTTCTAATCCTTTTTTGCCAGTATAAGCATTGGCATTTCCGCTGTTGACGATTAAACCCTCAATCTCCCCGCTTTTTACGTTCTCCATCGTGAGTTTGATTGGTGCTGCCTTAATCTTGTTGGTCGTGAAAACTCCTGCCACCTTGCCTTTGCAGACAACAACGCCCAATCCATTTTTCCCCTCTTTTATGCCATTGAATTTTATTTTTCCAATGTTCTCAATTCCACCACTGATTTTCTTGATTTCCATGCGGTTTGTTTGTATTGGGTTATAAATAACTTCAGAATTGGTTGATAAAGATTAGATGTCAACTTCAAAAATTCTCACACTCCCAAATTTTTTAATCAATTTGAAGTGTTTTGTGCCGTTGTACAGCTTATAAAGCATCGATTTGTTATACAAATCCACAATTTCTCTCTTTTCCATAAAATCCGTATTATATCCTGCTATTTTTAAAATAGCAGGGAATTTCGTTTCAGTTGAATTGCTATAAAGCATAACATCATCAACAACGATGTACTTAACATTTCTCTTTTTCACAATCTTCAATGCATCACTCTCATTTTGAGCTGTAAAGAATTTTGCAGCATCCATTGCGCCAGCTTGGAAGTTGTTACAAACAACAGGTCTTTTGGCAACGTAAACAATCCAGTTTCCATAATCCCACCAACTTAGAACACTGTATTCGGGCTTTTTGTTTGGATTCAGATAATACGAGGTTTCAGGCGTATTATTTTCAATCCACAGCAATGTATTCTCCCAATCCTTGTTCATGTCAAACGTCCTTATCGAGAGTACAAATGCTGGAGAGATTAAGAACAAGATGAATAAAAATGCAAAGAGGTAGTCTTTTGTCCCCAATTCATCTTTTTTGTTTTTAGATTTCTTGGATTTTTTTGTCTTTGTCCTTCTTTGCTTGTCCTTTACATCTTTCGCCTCAAAAATTTCGTAGCCAGAGAAATGAAGAAGGTAACAAATTCCGTATGCGGAGGAGATTGCCACTATGATGGAGAGCAGTGTGACAAATCTAAACTGAATTAAAGATAGCAAAAAAGCTAAAACGAACCATATCACTATTAACCTCCTATCCTTATCAAACAAAAACATGAAAATGACTGCGAGGGCGATTATAAACGGAAAGACAGCGTTTGAGTAGGCTACAGAAAATACTTGGAAAGACTGTGCTTCTGCTATTGTTGGCAAATATAGGTTCAATCCAAAAAGGTAATTTATTCCAGATTTTACAAAAGAGAATTGTTTAATCGGCACAAAGTAAATTATTGACACAATTAGTAAGGTAGAAATTAGATAAAAGTAAGGCAATCTTTTGTCTTGAAATCTGTTGATAAGTATCGTTAAGGCGATAAATGCTGAAAGCATAAAAAATGCCAGAGCAATGAGTGTATTGATAATTGCAACCATCACGGGCATCAACAAAGCAATTGACGTATAAATTGCAAGTTTATTATCTTTTTTTCTGACAATCTCGTTGTAAGCAATTAAAGTAAACAAAGCGCAGTATATCGGCGCCCCCATCCAAGAGAAAGCTAATACAGTTAACGATATTCCCGATACAATCAGGTAATTGTAATTACCGCTATTTACAGTTTTTATCAGGAAATAAATTGCTGTCAGAAGTAACACAATATTCCAAGCATGATGATCAGCAAAACCCAAAACGGTTATGTTGACGATTGACGGCATTACAGCCATTATAAACGAGGAGAGCAATGCAATCTTGGTATTCTTGAAGATTTCGTTTGTGATCAGGTAAACCAGTAAAACAAGAAGTAAACCCAAAATTGGTGGAAAAACTGTTGCAAAAATTTCTGAAGCTTTGAAACCAAATATTATTCCAGGGAAGGCAATTATGTAGTCAAAAAGTGGTAACCATCCAATTTTCAATCCGTAGGGGTAGTTTAGATAGTAATCAAAATTCAACCTATGCCCAGATTTTACAATAACTTCTACTATCCTCATGTGGTAATATGGATCAAAACCGTTCAGAAGAATTTGAGACGAAAAAACCCTGTTGAAGTTTTGGAGTCTTACTAAAAGGGATAATGCTAGTATCAGTAAAAGATAAATCCTATATGGTTGCTTTTGCATAAGTGAGGTTCAATAATAGCAAAAATAAAGATTTCGAAATTTCCGTGATTTTACCAACACTTAATGAAGAGAGTGCCATAGCAAAATGTATAGATGAGGTTAAAGAAGGCTTAAAGACGTTTGAAAGTATGGGGTTCAATTTTGATTTCGAAATAATAGTTGCGGACAGTTCAACAGATAGGACACCTGAGATTGCCAAAGAAATGGGTGCAAAGGTCGTTAGAGTTGATAGAAAAGGATATGGGGAGGCATACATTCAAGCTTTTAAGGTTGCTAAAGGAGACATAATCGTTATGGGAGATGCTGACGCCAGTTATAATTTTAAAGAGATTTACAAACTTGTTTTACCAATTGCAAACAATGAGGCAGATGTTGTGGTAGGGTCTAGATTAAAAGGCAAAATCGAAAAGAACGCTATGCCAATTTTGCATAGAATTGGCAACAAATTGTTGACTTGGTTTTTAAATGTGCTTTTTGATTTAAAAATTTCAGATGCGCATTCCGGCTTTAGAGCCTTAAAAAAGGATGCAATTGAGAAAATGAAGCTAAAAAGCAGTGGAATGGAATTTGCAAGTGAAATGCTTGTTGAAGCTAAAAAAGTAGGTTTAAAAATAAAAGAGGTACCAATAACCTACAGGAAAAGAATTGGAAAATCAAAACTTCACAGTTTGAGAGATGGCTGGAGACATATGAGATTTATGATGCTCTACAAGCCCCACCCATTACTGATCTATCCCGGTATAATTCTCACGATATTTGGTTTATTTGTTATGTCAGTATTGTACTTTAGAGGTGAAGTTGAAGAGAAAAGTATGCATTCCTTTATACTTGGCGCCATTGCATTTCTCACAGGGTTCAATTCATTTTTATTTGGAATTATGATTTCAGCCTATTCAACTATGTATGGGTATAGCTCATCAAACATAGCTGAAAAAATATTGAATTACCATTCACTTGAGAAAGAGATAATTGTCGGTTTTTTGATGATTTTGTTCGGATTTTTTATCGGTATAAGAATCGTTTACATCTGGATTGCTTCGGGATTTGGGAGTTTATCTCAAGTAGCTTCAGCAGTTTTATCACTAACCCTAATCTCGGCAGGAATTATGGTTGTTTATTCGGCATTCTTTCTTAGTATGCTTTTGTTGAGTAAGGAGTAAGGGACATGGTGTTGAGATAAATTTTACTATATATGGTAATAGTACATTTAATCTAAGTTTTTGTTATGAAGATAGCATTACAACTATTACACCTTCATTACCACCTCTTTTGCAATCTTTGACGCGTAGTAGTCTGATAATGCTTCATCAAACTCCATAAACTTTTTTACAATAGGATTTTTCTTATTCAGTTTGTACATTTTTGCTCTACCAACTTTCCTCGTTTCTACAACTATGCCAGTCTCTTCAAGAGTTCCCCATATTTTAAGTAGGGTTGTTCTGCTTATACCAGCTCCTTTTGCTATTTCTGTTTTGGAGTAGTCAAATGCCTCGTTATCGATCAAAAAGTCAAGTACTTTTATTGTAGGGTTTTTTGTTCCAAAGAACTTGAGAAATAATGTTTCCTCCTCCATGTAACTACATATTTAGAATAGTTTAAATAACTTATCATCAATGTTCAAAATAATGGACAATAAAGTTTATGGGATTCCAAAAGCAACAATACTCAAAAAGCTAAAAAGGCGTGGAAAATGGGGTGGAGCACACACGAGCCTTAATAAACTAACTTCTGGAATTCCAAAACATTTACGTGGTAAAGCTAAGGATATCACTAAAGATTTAATTAGAGAAGGTTTGCTACTTTCAAAACCAACTTCGTATGGCTTGGAGGTTTCATTAAATCCAAAAAGAAGGAAGGAAATCGACGAAATAATACATGAATATCTAAGTAAAGAGTAAATGTGATTTCTTCTGGAAATTGACTTAAACCAGAGTTGGCTTAGCATTACCCTCACAAAAAATTTTAATAAATTGCTTGTAGGATGTGTAACAATGAAAAAAAGAATTGTTATTAAAGGTAAAGTACATAATGTGGGTTATCGTCCCTTTCTGCTCGGTTTAGCTGAATCACTGGAAATAAACAGATTCTTTGCAGATAATGTGTTTGTTGATGATGTTCAAGCTGTAGTTGTGCTTGTGGATGATTCAGAGGACAAAGTAAATACCTTTATCGAAATTGTAAAAAGAGAGAAGCCTGAAAATGCAGAAGTTCACGAAATAAAAACTGAGGATTACGACAGAGGAGTTATGAAAACAGAGTCGTACTATCGCTATCTTACCGCTATGCAATTGGCAAAGATAGCAACCTACGGCGGGAGGATGCTAGAAAAACAGGATTCTATGTTGGAAAAGCAGGATACGATGCTTGGTAAGATGGATTCTATGTTGGAAAAGCAGGATACGATGCTTGGTAAGATGGATTCTATGTTGGAAAAGCAGGATACGATGCTTGGTAA
>QMZC01000074.1 GCA_003662995.1 Archaeoglobales archaeon | reverse complement strand
TCTGTTAGTTTTTCCTCTTCTCTTGTGTCTTACAATGTACCTTATCTTCCTCTCTGTCAATCTGCCGTAACCCATCAGTTGTTTGAGGGTATTTAAAGTCAAATTTTTTGGGACTATACATGAAATATGAATTGTAGATAATTATAAAAAGATTTAAAGGACTAGGGGTGTAGCCTGTGACCCTTCCTAAACTTAAGATAAAACCATACTATGACTCAGGAGAAGACGATATTCTTAATGAATTTTACATTCCTGTTCTTAAAGAATCTGTTGAATACAGAAGATTAGCGGGATTCTTTTCCTCAACTTCTCTAGCAGTTGCCGCAAGAGGTATACGTGGCTTGTTAGAAAATGATGGAAAAATGAAGTTAGTAGCTGGAGCCATATTTAGCAAAGAAGACATTGAGGCAATAAAAGAGGGAATCGAGAAACCTGAAGATGTTATAAAGAGAGTTGCTATTAAAGATTTCGACTGTATCGAGAGTGAACTTGTTAGGAACCATGTACGCGCTCTGGGATGGATGGTAGCAAACAACAGACTTGAAATTCGTGTAGCAATCGTTAGAGATGAAAATGGTATTCCATTAGACATGCAATCTATTTTAGAGAGAGGTTTATTTCATCAGAAAGTAGGAATTTTAATGGATAACAAGGGTTATATGATATCTTTTAGTGGCTCGATAAATGAAACTGCGAAAGCTTGGCTCGAAAACGTAGAAGAAATCAAAGTATTTCGAAGTTGGGTAGAATCTGAATATGCATATTTTAAAAGCGATTATGAAAAATTTGATAGATACTGGAATGGCAAGACTACTAGGATAGAAATCTTAGAGATTCCCGAAGCGGTTAAAAAACGACTAATTCAAATGGCGCCTAGCAATATAGAAGTGCTCAATTTGGATTGGAGACATAAAAATAAGAAAGATAAAAAGATAAAATTAAGAGATTACCAGCTTCAAGCTATTGAGAATTGGGTAAACAATAATTACAGTGGATTCTTTGAAATGGCTACGGGGACTGGTAAAACCTATACCGCTATAGGTTGCTTAGAGAGGTTAGTGAAAGACAGGGCAAGGCTTGCTGTAGTAATAACTTGCCCCTATGGTCATTTAGTAGAGCAATGGGTTAGTGATTTAGAAGATTTTAATTTTGATTGTATTAGGGCTTATGGAGCATATAAAAAATGGATAGATAACGTTGTAAATGCAGTATTTGACTATAATAATAGGTATTTGGATATTGTTATAATAGTCACAACCCATGATACTTTTTGTTCCACGAGATTTATGGATATTATTCGATTAATTAGTGATGATGTTTTACTAATTGCAGATGAAGTACATGGAATTGGTTCTCAGGAAAGAAGAAAAGGTCTTTTGGAGAAGTATAAATATCGCCTAGCCTTAAGTGCAACTCCAAACCGTTGGCTAGATGATGAGGGCACTGAAATATTAAGACAATTTTTTGGTAAAACAGTATTTGAGTTCCCTCTTAAGAAAGCTATTGAATCAGGTTACCTCACACCCTACGAATATCGCCCACATTTTGTTTCACTTACACCTGATGAGTTAGAAGAATATAGAGGGAAAACGAAAAAAATAGCTAGAGAATATATGAGAACAAAAAATAAGAAAGAGAGAAGCAAATTACTAGAACTTCTTTGTATTATCAGGCAAAAAATAGTAACAAATGCTGTTAAAAAGTATCAAATACTAGAGAATATACTTGATAGCGAAAAAGACCTATCTTTCTGCTTGATATATTGTTCTCCAGAACAGATTGATGCCGTTCAAGAAATTCTTAATAGGAGAGGGATTATTAATCACAGATTTACAGCTCGCGAGAACATTTCTGAAAGAAAGAGAATCATTAAAGGTTTTTCTGAAAAGGCCTATAATGTTTTAGTGGCTATGAATTGTTTAGATGAGGGTGTGGATGTACCACCAACCCGTATAGCAATCATATTAGCTAGTTCAGGTAACCCACGACAGTATATTCAAAGAAGGGGACGTGTACTACGAAAATATCCTGGAAAAGATAAGGCAATAATTCATGATTTTATTGTCGTACCTAATGTCTCCAAGAATACCGATCCCTACTTGTTTGAATTGGAAAGAAAAATCTTACGAAAAGAATTAAGAAGGTATGAGGAATTTGCAAAAAGCTCTATTAACTATTTGGATGCATTAAATCAAATATATCCATACATGAAAATTTATGACGTTTATGGAGGGGATTAAAAATGTCTGTTAAAAGAATCAACCCTTTGATTTGGAGTGAAATAGAAAAAATAGAGAATAGTAATATTAAGGAATTCATAAGGGAACTCTTGTTATTTGAAAGAGAGCACATAAGCGAGGATAAGCCTAGGTATTCTGAAATATATGACAAACTAATTGAAAAATACTCAAAAAATTAGAGGGCGGGAAAAATGAAAATATTTAAAATAGAGTTAGAAAATTACAGACAATATAGGAATAAACGTATCGTCGAGTTATCTACGGATGACACTCGAAATCTAAATATAATTTTAGGCCCTAACGGTGCAGGAAAAACAAATTTACTAAATGCAGTAAATTGGTGTTTATATGGCGATGAACCTAGTTTAGAGAAAACTAAACCAGAACTTCAGCAGTGTATAGCAAACGAGAAAGAGTTGCAGGATAAAGGACAAGTCGTCGTTAGAGTGTCAATTTACCTAGGTGATAAACAACCAGATTATTTTTTTTGAAAGGACTATATGTATCTCAAGATCTGCTGATGGTCGCATAGAGGAACACGAAAAAACTTGGCGTGCAGCATATCGTATAGATAAGAACTGGGAGTCATATAGTGGATTAAACTGGAAGGAAATGACCCAATTTAATAACTTAGTTTCTCACATTCTTCCCAAAGGCATTAGAAGCTTTTTCTTTTTTGATGGAGAAAGACTTGATAATTTTTTCCGTAAAGGGATGGAATATGAAATAAAAAACGCAATAATGAAAGTATGTCAAATAGAGTTACTTGATAGATGCATAGATCACTTGACAACAAAGTTCAAAGAACTTCAAAGAAACATTAAAGGAACAACTCCGGATACAGATAGAATTAGCAAGGAAATAGAAATATTGTCTCAAAGTAAGGAGGACTTAGAAAGTGAGATTGAGAAATTATCCAAAAAAATTGAAGAGGCTCAAAGAAATAAAGAAGATATAGAAGAGAAATTAAGAAATTATACCAGATTTAATGTACAAGATCTGCAAAGTGAGAGAGACTGGCTTGAATCGGAAGTAGATAAGTTAGATGAAAAAATTGGAAAGAAAGAAAAAGAGGTTAAAAGGCACTTTATCTCTGGTATAATATTTCTATTGGGATATGATGCTCTAAAAAAGACTTATGAATTAATTGATAGAAAAATAAAAGGAGTTGATCAACCACCTATTCCACCTGATATTAAAGATAAGTTTTTAAAAGACTTATTAATGCACCGTCGTTGTATATGTGGCACTGAACTTTCTGAAGGGAGTCTCCAGAGAAAAGCTATAGAAAAACTTCTTAACAGTATTGAACCTCTATCAAGGATTTCTGATGAAGCCATGGATGGTTACTACAAAATATCAAATATATTGGATGAATATAAAAGATTTACATCAAAAAGAAAAGAATTAGAAGAGGAATACCGGGAATTAATTAAAGAAAGAAAAGAAAAAAGCCAAAGATTAAAAGAAATATCTGAAAAACTTAAAGGAATACCGGTAGAAGAAATACAAAATCTAGAGAACTTGAGGAACAGTTTTGAAGACGAAATTAGAAAATGTATTGCGGAAAGGTCACAAAAAGAACTACAACTAAAGGGTGTAGAGGATAGGATAAAAATTAAAAATAAAGAGTTACTAAAAGAAATCGAAAAAGACAAAAAACAAAGAAAACTTCGTCTAAAACTCGAATTATGCGAAAAATCTATCGAAGAATTAAAAAATATTAAAGAAGAAGTAGCTAGGAGCGTTCGAGAAGAAGTGGAACAAAAAACTAAAGAATATTTTTTAACTTTGCATTGGAAAAAAGGTGCTTTTAAAGATATAAAAATAAACGATAATTATGAAATAAGTGTAATTAGTAGATTAGGTACCGAATGTTTGGGAACCCTGTCTGCTGGGGAAAGGCAAATCCTCGCTCTATCTTTTATGGCAGCACTTAGTAGTGTTTCAGGCTTTGAGGCACCAGTTATAATAGACACACCACTTGGGAGGATTTCAGGAGAACCTAAAGAAAAAATAGCAAAATCTCTGCCAAAATACTTACAAAAAACCCAATTAACACTTTTAATTACGGATCAGGAATATACTTCAACTGTTAGAGACAACATGAAAGAACGAATTGGTAAAGAATTTGAACTTCGATATAACGAGGATGAAATTGCTACTGAAATCATTGAGATACGAGGTGGTTGAACTATGGTATTTTCTCCAGAAGCTGTTATACGAGTTGAAAAGAAAAAACGAGAAAAAGAATATGAAGAGATTAGTAATTCTCCGCATTCTCCTTTTAGAGATGCGTTGTTCAAGGATATTTTTCTTGTTGCAATGGTAATAGGCCACCATCGGGGAATTCGTTCACCTTTAAAAGGGCCCTATCACGATCTGTTTAGAGCATCGGTTCTCAATTCAAATGAGGAGTGGCTTATTAAGTCTATTGCCATTGCTGAAAAAGGAGATTTAGATGTCCTCTTAAATGAGAAGGAAGTTTTAAAAATAGCCGAAGAATACGCAAATGCTGGAATATTAGTTCTTTATGATATAATTTTTGGAGGCGCTCCTGGAGATCCACTTAAAAGAATAGAGGCTGAAGCGATGGAGATTATACATACCATAAGTCGAAGTGAGGAAGATGAACAGGGTTGAAAAAGTCATGAAAGAACTTAAAGAACTTTACTTACACGATGATCGCCCTTGGATAATCGGTTTTAGTGGTGGTAAAGACTCCACATGCGTTGCACAAATGGTCTATTATATGCTTAAAGATTTCCCCCCAGAAAAAAGAGTTAAAGAGGTACATATTCTCTCCTCGAATACATTAGTAGAGAATCCCTTAATGGAAGTACATAGGAGAAAAGTTTGTGCAAAAATTGAACAAGCAGCAAAAGAGGATGGACTGCCAATTAAAGTCAAAATACTGAAACCAGAGTTAAATGATACATTTTGGGTAAACCTAATTGGGAGGGGGTATCCATCGCCCAACAGATGGTTTCGATGGTGCACAGACAGGCTTAAAATCAAACCAATGACTAAGTACATTTTAGAGCAGGTTAAAGAGAATGGAGAGGTTATAATATTATTAGGAATTAGAAAATTGGAGAGCAATGTAAGAGCTCAAACAATGGATAAGTACGAAATAGAAGATTTCAAACTAAGGAAACATGCAAAAATCCCTGGTGCTTATATCTATGCTCCCATCGAAGACTGGGAAGAGGATGAAGTATGGAACTATTTGCTCAAAGTTCCGTCCCCATGGGGAGATGATAACAGAAATTTAATTAGATTTTACCGAAAGGGTGACACTGAGATACAATTTATTATTGACGAGAGTGCACCACCTAGTGGTAGTAGTAGATTTGGCTGTTGGGTGTGTACTGTCGTTGAAAGGGACAGGGCGCTAGAAGGTTCTATCGAAGAAGGAGAGACCTGGTTAAAACCACTCTTAGAGTTTAGAAATTGGCTTAAAAAAATTCGAGACAATCCTAAGTATCGGGAAAGTATAAGAAAAAGTGACAGGAAGAAAAAATTGATTGCTGATACATTGGGTCGGGAATTTACCCCCTCGGAACATCGTGGACATAAAGTTTTGGGACCCTTTACTTTTGAAACAAGACATGAAATACTCAGAAGGTTGCTTAATTTGCAAGAAATGGTGGCTGGTAAGGGCATTTCCTTAATTTCACCAGAAGAGATAAAAGCAATAGAAACTATATGGATTTATGAGGGTGACAACATTTCATCGATAGCAGATATATTTGAAGCATCTTCTGAGGGAATTAATCAAAACAAAATTTTGATGTCAAATGACGAATGGTTTAAAAAGATAGAAGAAATCTGCAATAGGCACGGAATCTCTGCTCAATTAATAAAGAAACTTTTAATCGTTGAAAAAGATTTTTCGCTCCTTTCAAGAAGGGCAGGAATATATGAACGTTTAGAAAAAGTTATTGAAGAGCACATGATGAGTGATATAATTATTGAATCAAAGGAAAATTAGGTGGTGAAATGAAAATAACCGGCATTACTCTTTGCAATTTCAAAAATTTTAAAGGTGAGTATTCTATAGACTTATCAACTAATGAACAGAAAAAAATTGTTTTAATTTGTGGTCCAAATGGTGCTGGTAAAACATCAATTTTAGAATCTATCAAGTTATGTATGTATGGAAGAAGGTTTAATGGTAAAGTTTTATCCAATAAAGATTATGAGAATTACATAATATCTTTAAAAAATAAATCCTCAATAAAGGAAAAAGATGAAAGATTTTTCGTTCAGATAGATATTGAATTAGACGATGTGTTTCCATATTCTATAAGTATAAAAAGAGAGTGGAAGATAATTAATGACAAATCTATAAAAGAGACTTTTACAATATTTCATAAAGATAAGGAACTAGAGATAGTTCCAAAAGAACATTGGGAAGATTTTATAGTATCTTTATTTCCCCCGTATATTTTCAGTTATTTCTTTTTTGACGGAGAAAAAATAAAAGAATTAGTTGTAGGCGACAATGCTGAAAGTATGTTGAGAGAATCTATTCGCGATTTAACCGGTTTAAAGCTTTATGAAACTTTACTTAACGATGTCAATTCCCTAATAAGCAAAATTAAGCGTAGAAATATAAAACTCAAAGACCTTAAAGTTGAAATAAGGAGCAAAGAAAAAGAGATCGTTGCTATACAAAGAAAAATTAGCGAAATCAATTCTAAAATTGAACTTAAATCTAAAAAAATAAGAGACTTAAGTGAGAAAAAGGAAATAATCGAAATCGAACTACGGAGAAAAGCTGGAGCAGTTGTAAAAGAAAGAAATAAAATTGAAAGAGAAGTGTCAAAATTAAATCAAGAATTAGGTAAACTCAATAACGAAATGAGACAGATATGTGAAGATGTATTGCCCTTTGTGATACCTTTTGAAGTTCGTAAAAATCTATTGGAGCAATTAAAAAAAGAAAGACGATTGAAAGAACTAATAGCTAGTGAGCGCATGTTAAGGGAAATAAATCAAGATTTAATTACAAGATTAGAACAAAGACTCTCAACATTATCAAAAGATTATCTGCAATACATAAAAGAAGAGGTAAATTCAATTTTTCTGGAAAAATTTGAAGAAATTAATAATGGTGTGTCTGAAAAGTTACTACATGATTTAACAAGTGCTGAGATGAATAGAATAGAAAACTTCCTCAAAAATGTAGAAGAGAGAGCAAAAACAAATCTACAAAACACTCTTAAAAATAGGGAAAAATTAATGCTGCGACTTAAGAAATTAAAGGACAAATTAAAGCAAATAACAGATGAAGATTTTGTTGAAGATTATATAACGAAATTATCCTCAATTCAAACAGAAATTGAAATTCTCAATAGGGAAATTACATCACTAAGAAATGAAAAAGAGACACTCATAAATAAAAGAGAAAAAGTTCTCTCGGAGATAAGGAAGTTAGAGGAGAAAGTCGTTTGTTTGAAGGAGGATAATAAAAAAATAGAGATTTGTGTAAATATAAGAAACGCTCTTAGTGAAATTATCGATTTTACTTTAACCACGAAAGTTAAAGAATTGGAAAATATAATCACATATCTCTATCAAAAACTTACAAACAAGAGAGACATAGTAAAGGAGATTAAAATAGATCCTAAAAACTTTTTAATTAAGCTTGTTGGTTTTAGAGGTGAAATAATAGATAAAGAAAATATATCTGCAGGAGAGAAAGAAATTTATGTTTTATCTATTTTATGGGGGTTATCCAAGCTAGCAAATATGAGGTTCCCGATTATTGTAGACACTCTATTATCTAGGTTAGACAATGTTCATGCCAAAAACGTGGTTAAAAACTTCTTTCCTAATACAGGAGACCAAGTGATTATATTAGCACATGACAGAGAGATTAATGGAGAGATTTATAATATATTAAAGCCGTATATAAGTAGGGAGTATTCGTTATCTATAGGTGAGATGAATAAGATAAGGGAGGCAAATCTATGCCAAGTAAGCTGAAAATCTCAAGAGAAACCTCAAAACGACTTGATTACCTTTCGAATAAATTAGGACTAAGGCGAAACATAATTTGTCGATTAGCTATCGGCCGTTCATTAGCAGAAAAAGAATCCGTTAGAAACATAAAACCAACTGATAGTTCTGGTTATGAATTTAATAGGTACACCTTAACTGGAGAATACGATGAGATTTTTAAGGCACTGGTTATACAACATGAAAACAAGAAGCTAAGTGATAACGAGTATTTTTCGAAATATTTACGAAATCATCTTGAACGTGGCATTAATCTACTGTATGAGGAATATGAGAGGGTTAATTCCCCCGTTGAATTTTTGGTAAATCTGAGTACAATGGGTCTCAAACAAAATAATTTTATTATTTGAAATGAAGTAAAATTAGTTTTTAATTCAGTTCATTATTAATTTAAACCAAACAACAATCCAAAACTTAAATACCACAAACAATCAACCTTAAGCGTGGAAATTGATGAGCTAAAAGGCAACATACCAAAGTATGCAATCGAAATTTTGAAAAGTAAAGGCATAAAAAAGCTGTTTCCACCACAGGTTGAGGCAATTAAAAGTGGGCTATTTGAGAACAACATCGTTGTTGCTATCCCAACGGCGAGCGGTAAAACTTTGATAGCTGAATTGGTGATGGTTAGAGAGGTTGCTTATGGGGGTAAGTGTCTCTACACAGTTCCGTTGAGGGCTTTGGCAATGGAGAAGTTTGAGGAATTTAAAAAATGGGAGAGCTTGGGGATTGAGATCGGTTTGTCGATGGGAGAGTATGAATCCAAAGATGAGTGGTTGGGCAATAAAGACATAATAGTTACAACTAGTGAGAAGGCAGATTCTTTGCTAAGAAATAAGGCTGGATGGATTAGCAAGATAAGCTGTTTAGTTGTTGATGAAATCCATTTGCTCGATTCAGCAAAAAGAGGAGCAGTATTGGAGATTTTGATAGCAAAGCTTAGAAAAATTAATCCAAATCTAAGGATAATTGCTCTATCTGCTACAATACCCAATGCTGATGAGATTGCTGAGTGGTTGGACGCAAAGCTCGTTAAAAGTGATTGGCGCCCCACACCACTTTATGAAGGTGTGTTTTGCAAGGGAAAGCTTGAGTTGTACAACAATGGTGTTGTGGAAAGTTATAACTTGCAAAATGGATTGGAGGCTTTGGTTTACGATTGTTTGAAGAATGGCGGACAGGTTTTGATCTTCGATTCCACAAGAAGAAATACTGAGTCAACGGCTTTAAAGCTAATGTCGATAACGCAAAAGTTTATAGAATCTAATTTTGAGTTGTCAAAGGCTGTTTTGGAGGAAAATGATGGGGAGATGAGCCAAAAATTATCCGAATGCATAGCAAATGGTTCAGCTTTCCACCATGCTGGGCTTTTGAATTCGCAGAGAAAGATTGTTGAAGAAGGCTTTAGGGATGGTAGAATTAAAGTTGTTGTTGCAACACCAACCTTGGCTGCTGGTGTGAATTTGCCGGCAAGAAGGGTTATAGTAAAGAGTTACAGAAGGTATGATGGTTATTCAAAGCCCATAAAGGTTTTAGAATACAAGCAGATGGCTGGAAGGGCCGGTAGGCCGGGATTGGATGAAAGGGGTGAGGCAATTTTAATTGCTAAGAGCGAGAAAGAGAAGAAAAATCTGATTGAAAGGTATGTTTTAGGCAAAACAGAAAACATAATGTCGAAGCTGGGGGCTGAAAATCATCTGAGATTTCACAGTCTGTCTTTAATTTCTGAAGGTTTTGCTAATTCGATGGAGGGATTGGAGGATTTCTTTAGTCAAACCTTCTTCTTTCACCAAAATGAGATATCTGTTAAATACGAGTTGGAGAAAATCGTCTTACAGCTTGATGAGTGGGAAATGGTTGAATATGATGATGGCAATTTAAAGGCTACAAGATTTGGAGAGCTTGTTTCAAAGCTTTACATTGATCCGCTAACAGGTTTCATATTCTATCAAGGTTTAAACAACGAAATTGGTGAAATTTCGGCCTTACATTTAATTTGCCGAACTCCTGACATGGAAAGGCTTTATTTAAGGAAATCAGACTCATGGGTTGAAGATGAGGTTGACAAGGTGAGGGATGAATTGGTTTATGTGCCAGCAGATTATTCTGTTGAATACGACTGGTTTTTGTCAGAAATTAAGACTGCATTGTGTTTGAGGGACTGGATTAATGAGGTTGATGAAAATGCGATTTGTGAGAAATATGGGATTGCTCCAGGCGATCTGCGAAGAGTCTTAGAAACCGCCGAGTGGTTGGCTTATTCTTTGGCAAGAATAGCTCAATTTTTTGAGCATAAACAAACTGCATTCTTCTCAAGCTTGGTTAGCAGAATTAAGCACGGCGTTAAGAATGAGCTTGTCGAATTGGTTGAGTTGAAAGGTATTGGAAGGGTTAGGGCTAGAAGGTTGTACAATGCGGGAATTAAAAACAAAGAAGATTTGGTGAGGCAAAAAGATAGATTGCCAGCTTTGATTGGTAAGAAGATTGCTGAGAGGGTTTTGGCACAGCTTGGTATTGGGCAGTCCATTTAATAAGCATGGTAATTTGGGTTTTAAGCTTTTTTATGCTCGACTTTTGGTAAACTATCATAACCTTTTATACTCACTATTCTCTTTACAGACGAAGATAAGCTTTTTAGCACTTTTTACTGTAAATTGTACTGTAAAGCTTTCCAAAGAGTTACTCATTCGTTAATTTAACCTTGATACTTTTTAATCAAGTCTTTCAAATCCTTCAATCCCACATTTCGCATTGTTTTCCATCTCCAAAATTCTCCATTCAGTACCATTATGACATGCTTTAACACCAAGTATTAAACAGTTTACTCTTTGACACACGCCTCATACAAACCAACTGCCTTACCCCTAAGTCCTATTTCGTACTTTATACCATCGATGAATGCCATTCCACCCAACCCTCCATGTCCATCCTCGTAAAACTCTCCACTAAGGAAGAAGTTATTACCTCCAAGATCAACATGACATGCGTACATTTTTCTTTTCGGCGTTACATTGGTATCCTACCTATGAACACTTTTTCTGTCTCCCCTTCAAGAGTTATTGGATATTCCTTACTACCTACCATCACCTTACCCATCAATTTTATTATAATTGTTTTCAATCGTCCCAACGAAGTAAGCGGTAGCATTCTTTTTTTAGTTCCTTTAATCAACACTCCTCCACTTGAGGTTAAGTCAAGAATCACCTTGTCTTTTGTGTTTGATGTAAAATTTAAAGTAGCTAAAATAGCTAAGATTGTTGAAGTACTCAATAGAGCTAGCAAAGATTAACTTCATTTTTCTGTTCATTGCAATGGAATATAGCTAATACTTGCTCAAAAAGTATTGTGTCCTAGCGGAGTGATAAACCAGTATTTTTCTAAATACTTAGCAGTGGTATCTAAATCTCGTTTGTTATGTCCTTTAATCCCTGCAAGAACGTAGTGTATTGTACTTTTAGTAGATGCAATCAACTCTTTAGTGCCCAACTTAAGGTATTTAGTTTTATGTAACTTCCAGAGTGCAT
>QMZC01000073.1 GCA_003662995.1 Archaeoglobales archaeon | reverse complement strand
TAAAAAGATAGTAAATCTTATATTTTGATTAAATCTGTCATGATTTTTTTTCAAGATGAAAAAAACCATATTTAAATTTTTCTTTGGACGAATTTAGCTTTGATAGTATTTATTTACTCCAAAAGAATTTTATACCACAAACACTAATAACAACCATGGCAATCAGTTTTTCTTTTACTGAGGAGCAGGAAGATATTAGAAGAGCGGCTAAAGAATTTGCTGAAAAGGAGTTTACGCATGAGCTGGCTTTGGAGTGTGACAGAAACGAGAAATATCCAATGGAATTAGTAAAGAAGTGTGCCAAGCTTGGATTTCATGCTGTGGCAATTCCCGAAGAGTATGGGGGAGGTGGCTATACACCAATAGAGCAGATGATTGTAATGGAAGAATTTTCTGCCGTCAACCCCGGGCTGGCTTTAGCTTGTTTAACCCCAATCTTTGGTGTTGAAATTTTGCTATTGCATGGAAGTGAGGAGCAGAAAGAGAAGTGGATTCCAAAGTTGTGTGAAGGAAAAGCAATCATGGGAATGGCGAATACAGAACCTGATGCTGGGAGTGATTCAGCAAGCATAAAGACAAGGGCAAAACTGGATGGAGATGAGTGGGTGATTAACGGGACAAAACAGTTCATTACAAATGGAAGCATTGCTGATTTTATACTGGTCACAGCAAGAACGAGAGAAGTTGAAGATTGGAAGAAGAGGCACAAGGGAATTAGCTACTTCATCGTTGAGACTGATAGAGAAGGCTATAAGGCGACTAAGATTGTGGGTAAGTTGGGCATTAGAGCGAGCGACACAGCTGAAATTTCGTTGAACAATGTTAGAGTGCCGAAGGAAAACTTGGTTGGTGAAGAGGGCAAGGGATTCTACTACATGATGGAGTTCTTTGACATCAGCAGGGTTTGGGTTGCTGCTCAGGCTGTTGGTATTGCTAAGGGGGCATTAAAGTTAGCTGCTGACTATGTTAAACAAAGAAAAGCTTTTGGTGTGCCTTTAGCAACGTTTCAATACATTCAATTTAGATTGGCTGAATTAGCAACTAAAATTGAAGCAGCGAGAACATTGACGTACAGAGCAGCAGCAATTCAAGTTGAGACAGGAAAGCCAGACAGCATGCTATCCTCAATGGCCAAGTGGTATGCTGGGGAGGTGGCAGTTGAAACTTGTGACTGGGCTTTGCAGTTCCATGGCGGTTATGGCTACATTGATGAATATCCAATAAACCAGTTTTACAGGGATGCAAAGATAACCGAGATTTACGAAGGAGCTAAGGAGATTGAGAAGTTGATAGTGGCGAGGCACATATTGGGAGTTAAGTAATTTTTTGGATTTAATACCCCTATATTTTTGTTTGTTGTTTTTAATTTAATGTAATAGACGCTATAACAAATTCAAATGAGTTAACGTGCTCGCAGTCAATAAACAAATTAAAAAAGACGATATTGGAGTCAAAAACCAATTTAACACAATTTTCCTCAGAGTTTCCTTTTTTACAGTTTTTACCCCTTTTAAGATACCCACTCCGCTCACACCCCCAATAATGCAATATGTTGTCGAGACGGGCATTCCAACAGATGTAAATAACCATACGCATAAACCTGCACCAAACTGTGCCGAAAAACCAGAGCGGGAATCCAAAGCAGTAATACCTTTCCCAATTGTCTCAATAACCCTGTAGCTCAGTAAAATTGCTCCCAATCATATTAAAATCGAACCAATTACAGAAGATTGAATGCAACTCAAGAGATCATAGTAAACAACCGGACCTAGTGCAGTAGCGAGCTCATTTGCTCCTGTATTGTAGGCTATCAAAACTCCACTAGTTAAAAGTAGAGCCTTAAGAAGTTCTTCAGCTTTAAGTGTTGAATATCTGAAAATGATTTTTTCAATAGAAATGTTACGTTAAAATTGACAGTAGTAAAGCGCCGAAGGGGGAAATTATCCAAGACAAAAGTATTTTAAAAATTGTCTTAAAATTTACAGCAGAGCCTAGAGCAAATCCTGAACCAACAAGGCTACCTACAATAACTTGATGACTTGAGACTGGAAGTCCTTTATAATTCGAGAATATTATAAATATTGCAGAGACTAACAACGAAATACTTAAAACATAAATGTCAACTTCTACCAATTCTTTTCCAACAGTCTCCATCACTTTTTCTCCCTGCAAAAGAGAACCAAGTAAAACAAAAACAAAAAGTAAAGTAGTAGCCTTTTTGAATTCAAGAACCTCACATCCTATACAAATTCCAAAAGAATTAGAGGTATCATTGGAGCTATACTGAAAGCTATAAGCAAACACGCTATTAATGGTAGAAATTCCATCATAAACTTAGATTTAACAACTGAATAATATCTGCTACATCTTCAATTAAATCACTTATTTCCACCAATTGCTCTATGAACTTCAAGAGAACAATTCCCTCCCAGAATTTGACGTCTTCTCTCATAATCTTATCTAAAATTGAGTGTTTTAGGTCATCTACTCTTTTCTCCAAAACTCTAATCAATATTATTGTTTCCCTTAAATCGCCACCCTTCAAAAAACAAATTGTGAAACTTTTTGAAAGTATGTGGCACATCTTAATATTTAACTCCGAGATAATTTCAATCTCATTTTTTATAATTTTCAGCAAATCTTCTCTTTTTATTTTGGAAAAGCTTAGAGCTGCATCTTCAAGTTTATCTATAATAGAATCAATCATCTCTGCCATCTTATATATATTTGGTCTTAGATATGGTAGAAAAGCACCCTCATAAATTTTCGAGGCTATCTCCCTTCTGATTTCGTCTCCTTTTTTTTCGATGACATATATCTCAGACATTAAATTTTTATCACCTTTTTTAATGGCTTCGTCAAAAATCTCACAAGCTGAACACAGCAACTGTATTAGCTCAGCAGTTTTGATGAGTACTTCCTTTTCAGATTTGCCACCAAAAAACAGTCTCATTTTACTCTATGCATTAAGAAGGCAGTCATGGCATCCATTAAGGAGATAACCCCCACAACCTTGTTTCTATCTTTAACAAAGACTCTGGCAATGTTAAACTTTTCCATCAAATTTAGTACATGCTCGAGTGGCATACTTTTTTCGACACAAACTATAGGTTTCGTGGATATGTCTTTAACTTTTACCTGTTTGGGGTCAAGTCTTTTTGCCAAGCATTTGAAAACGATGTCCCTCACAGTAACAACACCATACACATCATCTTCATCTGGCTCAACAACAAGTGATCGTATCCTCAGAGTAGTTATTCTCTCAATGGCATCCAAAACACTTGCATCGGGTTTTATCGATTCTATTCTTTTGTTCATTACTTCCTCAGCACTCATCTTGGCTCTCATTTTCTAAACCACCGCAATTTTATTATCTAATATTGTCCTCCGATTTAACAAAAATTAATTTTACTCTTCTTATGTGATTGAAATACCATCGATGTTCTATGTGATCTAGTTTAAGATAACGTCTTAATAAAGCTTACGATTTATGAATCTTGGAAAATCATAAAGTTTTTGTTGTATCATATCATACAAAAGTTATGGAGGATTTCAAACATATAGAAAATGTCAAAAATAAAAAAGAGCTCTACAGGAAATATAGGAAGACTGTTGAAGAACTAATCGGTAAACTAATTCCATATGAGTTATCCTTAGATCCTACAACTTATTGGGACCTTATAATTTCGGCAGAAAAAAAAGAAGTGAAAAAAAGAAAGTTTACTGTTATAAAGATTGAAGAAATTAAGTTTTCTCAAAATTCTTTGGTAATTCCAGTCAGTATAATTAAACATGCATTTGGGGAAGTTGTTGACCTTTTACCGTCTGAAAAAGCTGGATACATAGATGAAGTGCTTTTTTTGCCAACTGAAAATGGAGTCATAAAAAACGGAGACATACTGGGAATTGTCAAGATATGTGGGTCGGTACCGCTAGATGATGGTAAGCTACTAGAGCTTATTAAAAAATGGGGTGAGAGTTTAAGGAATTGGGAAGATAAGATGGGTGAAATTATTGAAAAGTCAGAATGGCCCTACTGGTAAATTTGTTAATTCTTAAGGTGTCACAACACATGTGGCTTTTCTACTTACCCATAATTTCGTTTATAATTGCCCTCTTTACAGCTCAGGCTGGCGTTTCTGGAGCGTTTTTGCTTTTACCATTCCAGGTTAGCGTCTTAGGATTCACAACTCCAGCGGTTAGTTCAACGAATCTTGTTTATAACTTAGTTGCAATTCCCAGCGGTGTTTATAGATACATAAAAGATAGAAGGATGGCATGGCCCGTTATGTTGGTAATAATCCTAGGAACACTTCCCGGCGTTTTCATGGGTGCAGTTATAAGAATTGTGTACCTGCCAGATCCGAGAGTTTTCAAGTTGTTTGTTGGCTGCGTTCTGCTTTACCTTGGTTTAAGACTGTTGTATTCAACTTTTTATCCAAATGTAAAACTAAAAGAACTTGAAAAGAAATTTAAGGAGAGGATAGAGGAGATAAAGAAGGAGCAACAGAAAAAATTGCTGCTGGTTTGCCAGCAGAAGCAGTTGTTAAAACAAAAAAGATGAGTTTAAAGGAGATAGAATACGAGTTCTGGGGAGAGAAATTTTCCTTTCCGACGCTTGCATTGTTTACTTTATCTTTTATCGTTGGCATAATTGGTGGGGCTTATGGCATAGGTGGAGGTGCTATTATAGCTCCTTTCATCGTTGCCGTCTTTGGATTGCCAACGTATACAATAGCTGGAGCCACTTTAATGGGGACTTTTCTAACCTCCATAGTTGGAGTTATCTACTACACTCATCTTGGATTTCCTCCCAACTGGACACTCGGCATCCTTCTCGGGATCGGTGGCATTTTTGGCATGTATTTTGGAGCAAGATTTCAAAAGTACATGCCAGAGAAGGGCATAAGAGTGCTTCTTGGCCTTCTGATAGTTTCACTTTCCCTACGATATATTTTGCAGTTTTTTATCTAATTTTAGAGTTAGTAAGACCAAGCTCAACTGATCTAACACAGCTTACGATTGTAAAATTCCGCTCGAAACAAAAAGCAATACGATGATCTCAAGCAATGCTATAATAACATAAACCTTCTCTTTCTTTTTTACCAATATTGGAAGTATAGAGGCGTAGCAGAGTACTGTAGATAACGCTAAAAATGATAATAGAGCGTAGAGGAGCATATCGCTGTAACCAACTAAACCGATCCACTCCCAACCTATCGGCATTTCTGTTTTTTTGATGATCTCATCGCTTTCATAAGTTAAAAATTCAAAGAGTTTTTCTGGTGGGATATAGGGTGAAATCGCACCAGTAACGTAAACAACAAACGTCAGCGTGAGGAGGAGCAGTGTTACTATCGAACAGTAATGCAGTATCTTTGCATAAACGTATTGCTCATTTGGAATCATATCCAGATCCCCAAACCCTTAAGCAAACTTCTAATGCCTCCTATCAGTAAAATCGTTACAACTGCAACCCTGATAACTTTTGGACTTGCCTTTGCCATTATCGCCACTCCATAGTATGAGCCAAGCATAACTCCAAGCACAGATGGGACAGTTATTAGGGGAATTACACATCCATTATTGAGGTAAACCCATGCAGCAGAGCTATCCGTTATCGAGATGAGAAATTTACTAGTTCCAGCAGCGATCTTTAATGGAATTCCCATAAAAATACTTAATACTGGAACATTTATCCAGCCTGCACCTAAACCAAACATTCCGGCAATTAGCCCTATTACGGCAAACATAAGAAGAGACTGTGCTCCTCTCTGCACCCTCCACTCAACAATTTTTCTCAAGTTTTCATCGTAGTAAAAACCATAAATCGCCAATGTCTTAGACAATCTATCTGGCTCTTTGGTTTCTGGAAACTCCACTTTTTTACCCACCGTCATCACTATCGCCAAAGTTATAACTGTTACCCCGATAAGAGTTTGAACTAACCAACTTGGTAAAGCCAAGCCAATAAAACTCCCTATTATTGAAAAAACTGAAGCTACTAAAGCAAAAGGCATGCTGAGACGGAGATCTGCTAACCCCCTCTTTAGCAATCCTGGTCCGGCAGCAATGGAGCCAGCTAAAGCAACAAAAAGCCCAGTACCCCTTACAAAGTCGAGGTGAAAAGGAAAAAAACCGCTAACTAGTGGGGTATATAATACTCCTCCCCCAACTCCAGCCATTACCACAAACATCCCTAAAATAAAAGAGATTATGAATAAAATTATGGAGTACATCCACCATGAAAGCTCGATCATATGAATCTTACTTGACTGCTCAAATCAATAATTTCAGATAAGTTTATTGACCCACACTCGGTAACTATCATTGGTTTCTCATGAAGAACCTCAAGAATTCCTAAGCATAGTATAAAAATAGCTTTTTTGTGATCGACTTTACGTTTATGGATATGTGATGGAAAAACACTTAGTTTATCATATAATTGAAAGTATTTACCTGTAAATCTACAAGTTTCCAACATCTTTCTAATTTTGAAAAGAATTACATGTAGCCAGATTATCTCCCCTTTATGCATTACCGATCAATGAAATACAATCACAGGTTGTTCAGAATATCTGACAACAAAATCCACATTAGGTGTTAAACCTTTACTGGAAATCATAACAACACTCGCTCCTTCCTCGTTAGCGATCTTTATTATCTCTTTATGTGGTGAGCCAACCCTCAAATTAACTCTAGTTTTTATACCGGCAATATCAAAATTTTTCTTAATATTGCTTAGATATGTTTGTGCCTCCATCCAGTGTTTTGACAACATTTCCGTTAGATTTGATATTGGAACTAATGGATGCATGACTTCCTCCCTCTCAACTTCTCTCTCAATTATCTCATCTGCCGCTATCACATGGACGATTATAACCTCCTTACCCCCCAAAAGCGATGCCTTTTTAACAAAATCTTCAATTTTCTGAGATGTATCAGATAGATCGTGGGGATAAATAATCCTATCAAAAAGTCTTCGAAAAACCATTTCGTAATAACCCTCTCCAGCATCGGGCTTCGTCTTCAAAACCAAAACAGGTTTTTTAGCCTCTCTAACCACCCCTTCAGAAACACTACCCATAAGAGAGCCTTTAAAACCTCTACTTCTTGAACCAAGTAAAATTAACGATACGCTTTCTTCTCTCGCAATTTTTACTATTTCATCAACCGGATTTGCAGAAGGTATTGGAGGTGTTAACTTAACTTTAAAGCCCTCTCTATTCAGAACAGAGGCACTTTGAGATAGCTTTTTTTCAGCCTCTTTCTTTAGCTTTTGTATAAACTCATCAACGTCAACACCACCCTCTATAAGTGCAACTACATCGTGTTCTATTATATTGGCCAGAACTACCTCATCCACACCGTATTTTTTAAATTCATGTAGCCCTCTTAAAATCGCTTCAGATTGTTTGGAGAAGTCTGTTGGAAACAGAATTCTTCTGAACATTTCATCACACCTCATAAACAGTATTACTCAGTCAATTTAAATCTTTCGTTAAATCTTTCGTAATATAAATTAAAATGATTTACTATTTAGATTACTAATCAAGGTATTTTCTTACTAACTCTGCCCGATCATTGAGCAATTTTTCTGCTACAATAAGTTTTCTCCATCCCTCAAAGATTTCAACCGATATCTCTAAAACCTTAAAGACATTTTGAAGAAATACGCTCAAAATCTTAGCTTCAGCTTTTACAGTTAATACTAGTACATAAGTGTCGTTAGAAATGGTTTTAACCCTGTACCAATTCTCAGATTCGAAGTATTTAAGGACATCATTTACTTCTTTTAAACCTTTTCTTTTAAGGAGGATTCCATATTCACGACCTATTTCGCCAACTATCTTCCAAAAATCATCTTCAGCTTTTTTGTTTAACTCTTCAAGTATTGCAGTCCATAAACCAACGTCAACAATTACATGTTCCCTCTCTAATAATAGATCATAGAGAGTCTCTATGACCTCAGATTCAATGTTCTTGCTTGTAATTCTATAATAGTTTGATATAGCACATCTAACAACTTCAGAAACTGTCTTGCCATCTTTTTTACTTAACTCTTCGAGCATTTTAAATATTTCATCATCTAAAGATACAGTTATTCTCCTTGATTCCCTAGTGATCACCATTAAATGATTTTTACATTGTAGCTTAAAAATTTAACTCTCGCTGACTTGTCACGACTTGAATATGATTCTATAAGATACTTGACGAAATAGGTAACATTTATCATAACTTATTGTTCGAAAAAATTATAAATAGGATTAAGTCATAATAGTTATTAACAGGTAGGAAAATATCATATTATTTCCTACCAATATGGGGGTATGGGGTATGAGTATGAGAAAGTTAAAAGAAGTGTATGAAATACTTGTTGCTGCAAGTTATGCGCATGCAAAGTGGGAGTACGAGACTGCACAAGTAATTCTAAGCGATAAAAAAAGACTTCTAATCCTTGGGTTGATGCTGTTGCCAATACTTATCGTACCAGTTGTATTTGCCGTAGACCTTCCAAGTGTACTTGGAGGTAAGAAAGCATATGCCCCAGCGTTCTCTACAACCCAAATGCTTGGCGCATCGTTATTCATCGGTCTATGTGCTGGATTGATTACAGGCTGTATTGGAGCTGGTGGAGGATTCATAATTACTCCGGCTTTAATGAGTGCTGGAGTTAGGGGTATCCTTGCAGTCGGTACAGACATGTTCCATATATTCGCAAAAGCCATAATGGGAACAGCTGTTCACAGAAAACTTGGAAACGTTAGTGTGGCTTTAGCAATTGCATTTGTTATTGGTTCTATCACTGGAGTTACCTGTGGGGGTACAATAAACAGAGCCGTTTACTATGCAAATCCCGTATTAAGTGATGTTCTTATTAGTCTAGTTTACGTGTTTTTATTAGGCTTTCTTGGCACATTTGCCATGAGAGATTATTTAAGGCTTAGGAAGAGAGTTGCCGCATTTGATGGAGCAAACCCAGCAGAAGTTGTTGCGACAACTAAACTGGCAATGAAGCTGCAATCCATTTATCTACCACCAATGATATCCTTTGACCACGATCTTTACTCAGGTGGTAGACAAATTTCAGCTTGGTTCGTTATAGGTTGTGGATTTATTGTTGGCTTTGTAGCTGCTATAATGGGTGTTGGAGGCGGATTCTTAACTTTCCCGATGTATGTTTACATGCTTGGTGTTTCATCCTTCACAACTGTAGGCACTGACATATTTCAGATAATAATAACTGCTGGTTATGCATCGATTGGTCAGTACGCAATTTACGGATTCGTGTTCTACACACTCGCTATGGGATTGTTGATAGGTTCGCTAATAGGCATACAGGTTGGAGCTTTGGCGACTAAAGTGGTTAAGGGGTTGTACATTAGAGGGTTTTACGCTACTGTTATTCTTGCAGGTTTTCTCAACAGGCTTTTTGCACTTCCATCAAAGCTAGCGTCTGCAGGAATTCTAAGCTTAGATAGATCTGTTGGGGATGCTTTGAATCTTATAGGAATCGTTGTCTTCTTTGTAATAGTTATTGTATTTGCTGGATGGGTATTCCTAAAATTTGTTGGTAACCTTAAAATGCTCAGGGAGGTGTGAGTAATGTCAAAAAAGCACCTCATGTTTGGAATTGCATTGACAATAGCTTTCTTTGGAGTGCTCGGAGCAATGGTATCACCGATTTGGGATGGCAAGAATTTTATGGAGTATGCTGATGACTTATTCAATACATTTTCAAAAGGTTCAGTGTATTTCATACCTAAAGTGAGTGAAAAAGCAGAAAAATACGTTGGAAAGGAGCTTAAAGTTACAATAAAAATGAAGGATAGTAGTGAGGCTGAGAAAACAGCTTTGTTATATTCGAAAGCTGGAGTAGATGTTGATGTTTCTGGTAATGTGATCACGATAAGCGGTGACTTGGGAAAGATTCTGAAAAGTGCACTAGCTGATGCTGATGCGATGTACAAAAATGAGGGAAAAACCCTCTATGAGAAATACGGTTACAATGAAAAAGAAGCTATGTACTACTGGTGGGTATCACTCAAGAAAATAGCAAACGACTACAAAAAGTCAAGTAACAAAGATAAAATCAATGCAGGAATATTTATTGAAAAGGAGATCGTAACCAGAGCTATAGAGCCAGCTTACAACTATTATGGTATAGAAGCTAAAAACATTGGAGAGGAGGCAATAATAGCAGCAGGACTTTTAGTCTTCTATGTTGTGTATACACTGTGGTGGGGATTTGCAATATACAACCTCTTTGTAGGTCTTGGATTAAGAATGGAAAAAGCTAAAGAGAAAAAGGAGGTCTGATTTCAAATTTTGTGTTTTGGTAGTTGTTTATGTTGTTGTTAGGGAGGTGAAAGAATATGTTAGAAAAATGGAAGGTTCTTGTTGTGGTTGATGAATCGGATGCGGGTAAAAAAGCTGTCGACTGTGCAGTAGACTTAAGCCTATCTGGCTTTAATATAAAACCATACTTGATGTATGTGCATGATACGGAACCGATTCCAATTCCGTCAGAAAAAGAAGAAAAGAAATTTTACGATTCACTTAGAGCAAAAGCAAAAAAAACCTTATTTGTCGCTATTGAGAAGTTGAAAGAAACTGGACTTGATTTTGAAGTAGTTGGACACTATTTTGGGATTGCTGGTGAAGAAATAGAAAGGAAAGAGAGAGAATTGAAAATAGACATGATAATTATAGGCACCGAGAAACCGTCACTTTTTAAGAGACTATTTGGAGAAAACTATGCAGAAAGGGCAATATTTGAGACAAAAGCACCAGTTTTAGTTGTCAAACCTGAGTATGAACCAAAGATCAAGAAGCTCATAGACACGAGAGCTCTTACTCCAGTTGAGATCGTGAGAAGGAAGATAGAAAGAGAGGGCGTTTCGATTTGAAATTTTTTAATTATTTTTTGTTAATGAGTAGGGGTTAATCATAGCCTTATTCATGGAGGGATGTGTATGCAAAAACAAGTTGTTGAGATAGGAAATGATATAGGGGTAACTAAAAAGAAAAGAAGTGTTACACAAAATAAATCAACGCCATTCAACCCTTTGAAATACATACTAGCAGTATCCATTGTCGGATTTATATTTACAATATATATATTGATACCAGCTATAAGCTTGGTATTGCTCATAGGTGGAGTTATAGTCTACTCAAGATCTACCATCGGAGAAATAGCAACTTGTACAATCATTTTCTCCGTAAGCGCTGGAATAGTATATATGGGTCATAGGGTCTGGAGAAAAAAGACAAGGAGTACTGTCGAGAGGTACTGTCAACTTAACACCTCCAGTAATTATAGAAAGCCATAAAGCTCTCCAACCAGCTTTGTACAGAATCAAAAGAACTTCTAAATGGAAACCTATTCCAGAACCTCTTCATTCTTTCCTTAAACCTCGAAAAGAATCCCTCAACAGCATTTCTCTCACCAAACGTTTCATGCCTGTAATTCAATCCCAATCTTTGTAAAGCCCAAAGATACCAGAATCCTCTATCAACAACTACTTCTGGCTTGCTTTCACAGTATTTCAACACTTCTTTCAAGAAAACGTAGGCTTCAAAGCTCCCTCTGCTCTCAGAATCCCATATAGCTAAGCATTCTTTGGTATCAATGTCTATAGCAGCCCATACAAAGATTTTAGGATCCTTACCAGACTACATCTCAGCCAACCTCTGTAACACCTTCTTCTCTCTAAAACCCAGAGCTACAATTACCCCCACCAAAAGGACATTAACAGCCACGAACTTGTAAATGGATATCATTGTATAACGATGTAACTTCCTCAAACCGAAAGATTTAGCGAGTTTAAACACATCTTCAATCATCGATCTAACGGGCTTGAACTCACCCCATCTCTGCAACAGGCCCATTAGCTT
>QMZC01000072.1 GCA_003662995.1 Archaeoglobales archaeon | reverse complement strand
TATAATAAGTTATTTTTATACTCTAATAAAAACTAAATTTAATACTTATTGTTGTCCTTGTGTTTGTCACTCAGGGTAACAACAAAGCTGTAAAAAACAAATAAAGATGCGAATATCAAAAAAAGCTTTGATAGGTTGAGATTTAGGTCAGTATTTGCAAATATAACTAATAAATTGTTCAAAACAACGATTCCATAAAAGGAAATTAAAGTAATATAGCTCACGAGTTCAAGGTTTTTGTGTTTAATGTCGCACAACAAAGCTATCCCTAAAACAACGAAAATCGTTGCAAAGTATTTGAATAAATAAAATACGTTGTTTAAAGCGTTTGATAGCAGTTCGTTGCTCTCATATCCGATTGAATTTGAGATAACGTACTTAGTTGTCAGAATATCCATGGAGCAGAGGGATGCAATTGTTGCAAATATGATTATAAACGTTGGATTCTCGAATTTGCCCAATTTGTACACGTCCATGATATTCGAATATTGTCAGATATACATAAATTTTTTCTGTATTTTTAAAATTACTTTTTTGAAATTACTTTTGTGTAAGTTTTTATAATTCGTTGCTAAACTTTGAATATGAGAGTCGCTCTCTACCAGATGAGAGACAGAAAGGATATAAGATTGAATATAAATGCAGCCTTCTCTAAAATCACAATCACAAAGGCTGACTTCTTTTGTTTGCCTGAGTATTTTCCAATTCCGTCTGACTACAAAAACAGTAAAACTGTAGAAGATGCTTGGGTGGAGGTGTCATTGCCAACTATTGAAATGCTAAAAGAGGCATCAACTAAATTCAAAGGCTACATCATCGGTGGCAGTATAGTTGAGAAAGACGAAGGCAAGTATTACAATACATGCTTCGTGTTTAAAGATGGGGAAGTTATAGCAAAGTATAGGAAAATAAATCTGGTCGATGATGAGGTAAAATTGGGATTAAGTCGTGGTAAAGACACGACAGGCATCAAGACAGAATTTGGTAGAGTCGGTATACTAATCTGTGCGGATTGTTTGGATAACGATATTGTTGAGAAAGTTGCAAAAAAGAACGATATCGTGTTTTTACCCATCTCACTGACCGATCCAAGCCATCCAAAGGTTGAGGGTCATCCTGTTTCAGAAAGAATTGCAAGGCAGTACAATGTCACAGTTGTAAAGGTTTCCAGAATAATTGATAATATCGGCGTTAAAAGTGCAGTTGTGACACCTATGGCTGTTTATGAAGCTAAGAGTTTTGGTGAGGAATTGCTTGTACTTGATTTGTAAAATGCTATGTTTTTAGAAAATAATTATATTTATATCAACTTAGCCTATTATGAATCATCTATGAGTATTACCACAATTATTATCAAATTAATTTGATTTTAAATCAAATAAAATGGATAAGCTTAAATATCAGAAATGTCAAGTTTGTTTTAGTGGTAGGAAAGTAGGTTGGATTAAGTGGGGTGTGAATATGTTTGGTAAAAAAATGGTAAGGGATAGCAGGGCAGTAAGTCCAGTGGTTGGAGTAATGTTGATGCTGGTGGTGACAATAGTGTTGGCAGCGGTAGTGAGCAGCTATGCTGGCGGATTAGCTGGAACACAGCAAAAAGCACCGCAGGCGAGTTTTGCGGTAGAGATTAGAAGTAAAGAGACCACTGGATGGACACCAGAATTTGTTATGAAGCACTTGGGCGGAGACCCAGTTGATACGGATGATGTCAAGTTGGTTACGAAGTGGTACAACGAAAGCACTGGCAAGTGGGAAGTGCAAGAGACTACGGCAGTTCCATGGAATGACAGTGGGCAGATATGTTATTATCTCTACGATAAGACAAATGATACATGCAATGGAGGTGCATACACAAACTATACAGATGTTAATACTGAATACACTTCGGATGGTACTAATTACACTTACTACCACGTACCGTACCTAGTCGTTCCGGGAGATATGCCCGCTGACGGAAGCGGTAAGGAAACTGAACTCTGGTTCGGAAACTACGTGATTCAGAAGGGTGACATCATAAAGGCACAGATCAACTTGAATACGGGAACTGGATTGTGTCAGAACCAGAGGACGCCGATAATCGCCAACGCAACCTACCTAAAGCCGGGTGACATTGTAACAGTCGAGCTGATAGACCTGAACACGAATGCAAAGATATTCAGTAAGGATGTTGTTGTGCAGTGAGGTGATGAAAATGAGGTTTGTTAAAGATAAGAAGGCTGTCTCGCCAGTAGTCGGCGTAATGTTAATGCTGGTGGTAACAATAATACTCGCTGCAGTGGTTTCATCTTTCAGTGGTGGACTTGCAACTGATGAATCAAAGTCTCCACAATTGGCAATTTCTGCTAAAACTAAATTTGGAGATTCTATAGTTGTTCATCATGAAAGTGGAGACCCAATAAGCTTGGGGGCAATAGAGGTTAGAATATTTTGCCCAGAGGGAGATTATGCTGATGTAAGCTGGAAAGTGAATCTTACTGACACAGACAATGACAAAGTTCCAGATGCGTTCCATGAAATTGGAAATGATAATGGTGTCCTCGAAACTGGTGAATTCTTTAAAATAAACTGGTCTGATGTGTTTAATCCAAATCCTTTCTATCCTACTTGGAGTAAAAATCCTTGGTCGTCTCCATACATTGGTGAAAAAGTCATCATCGAGATTTACGAAAAAGGTGGAGATAAGCCGATTGCAAAAACGACAACAATTGTTAGACCATAACACTTATATTTCTTTTTATTTTTTTAAGTTTATGAAAGATATATTTAAATTGCATGTTTTAGAGATTTATTAACAAAGTTCTGGATGTCTGCTCCATTACATTTAAAGGCTTAATTTTAGAAGAGATTGATTGTATCCTTTTAATTCCTTTAAATTTTCTCTATTTTCGAGACTTTTCCATCTTTCACAACAACATTAACTATTGAGTCTCGCAAGGTCTCGTTGAAGTGAATTAAAACCTCATTGAGCTTGTTTGTTGCAAGGCTCTTATCATTTTTGATAAGGGTGTTAAATTCAATATCATAAACGTTTGCAATCACAATAAAACACAAGGTTAGGCAAATGAATACTACAATCCCCAACCCAACGTAATGGTCTCTACTCATTTTCTCACATCCATTTTATTTGACTTTTTGCAAAACGAAGAATACTTAAAAATTATGTTTGCATAAACATTTTCAACCAACATGCATGAGAAAATGGTATTTCAAAATTACAAAAAATTTGTCAAGAAATCAAAACAAACGAATAATTTTAAATATTGTGCTCTTGAAATGCATTCATGAACAAAAGAATTCCACTACTACTTCTTGTAGCTTTAGTGGTTCTTTGTACGGGTTGTATATCGGAAATGGAAAAGTACAATGCGGTTAAAAAAACAGGGTCAATAACAGTTACAGATGATTTTGGTTATAACGTAACAATTGAAAAAGTCCCAAAAAAGATTGTGTCGTTGGCTCCAAGCAACACAGAAATTCTGTTTGCTTTGGGTTTAGGCGACAAAATTGCTGGAGTAACAGACTATTGCAATTATCCACCCGAAGCTTTGAATAAAACGAAAGTAGGAGGTTATTCTACAATCAACATTGAGAAAATAGTTGCATTAAAACCCGATTTGGTTGTTGCAGCTTATGGCAATGGAATTGAGAATATCGAGACACTGAGAAACTTGAATATTACTGTTGTGGCTTTAAACCCAAAAAACATTGACGACATAAAGAAGAATATTGAGCTGTTAGGTAAAGTTACCGGTACGGAAGAAAACGCATCGAAGCTGATTGACCAGATTAACGAAAAGATAGATGCCGTTAAAGATGTTGTGGAAGGTAAGAAAAGGGTGAGGGTGGCACATATAATATGGCATGACCCAATTTACATAAGTGGTAACAACACTTTTATCAACGAAATAATCACAATAGCTGGGGGAGAAAACGTATTTGCTGATTTGGATGGATACGTTGCGATAAACATTGAGAATTTGATTGAAAAAAATCCTGGTGTAATCATTGTTAGCAGTGGTGGGGGAATGGGAGGTAAGAAAAACGTGGTTTACGATTGGGTTGTCAGTGATGAGAGGCTTAAAGGCATCAATGCTGTAAAAAACGGAAGAGTTTACGTTATTGATGCTGACATAATCTCACGACCATCTTACAGGATTGTTGAGGCTGTTGAAACAGTTGCAAAGTTTCTGCATCCAGAGGCTTTTAATTAAATATCCAAGGTAGGTTATCCTCAAACGAATGAGAGGTGGTTGATTGAAATTAATTCAGGAGTCACACAATCAACAGAACAAACTAATAAATAGCGTTTCACGTAATTTAATCAATGGACGTAAGGATGCGTGGGTTCAAGGAGAGAATGAGGGTTGATGAGGCTTTAAAGCTGTACTTTGAAAAAGCAAATCTTAAAAAATTGGATTCCGAGAAAGTTGATTTACTAAACGCTTATAACAGGGTTTTATCTCAAGATATCGTAGCAAAATACGATGTCCCACATTTTGACAGGTCGGCAGTCGATGGTTATGCTGTTAAAGCTGAAAATACGTTTGGAGCGTCAACAACGAACCCGATTTTGCTAAAGGTGGTTGGCAGTATTGACATTGGTGAGAAGCCCGATTTTGAAATTAAGGATGGAGTGGCTGCTAAGATTGCAACAGGTGCTCCAATTCCAAAGGGAGCGAATGCAGTTGTAATGTTAGAATACACAAACGATTTAGGAGATTACGTTGAAATATTGAGTGCAATATCTCCCTTTAAGAACGTGTCAAGGAAAGGGGAGGATGTAAAGGCTGGAGAGGTTGTGCTTAGCAAAGGAGAGATTTTACAACCCCAAGACATTGGAATCTTAGCTTCCTTGGGCATAAAGGAGGTTGAAGTTGCTAAGATACCAAGAATTGCTGTTCTAACCACGGGAAATGAGCTGATTGAAGATTATGGGGAGTTGGATGTTGGTAAGATAATAAATTCCAACAGTCCTATGATTTGTGCGGCAATTAGGGAAATTGGATGCATTCCAACATCGTTGGGGATTGCCAAGGATAATCCAGAGGTTATAGAGACTAAGATTGAAGAAGGGTTAAAGGTTGCTGATGCCGTTGTTGTTACAGGCGGAACATCAGTTGGTGAGAAGGATTACGTTGCTGTTGTTGTTAAAAAGTTGGGTAGTTTAATTGTTCATGGAGTTTCGATGAAGCCCGGTATGCCTACAGGTTTGGGAGTTGTTGACAACAAACCAATCTTGCTACTCCCAGGCTTTCCGATGGCAGCCTTGTTATCATTCTACACGTTCATGCCAAAAATAGTTGAAAGATTGTTGGATGTAGAAGTGTTGGGAAAGAAGGGAGAAGTTGTGAAAGCAGTAACAAAAAGAAGAATACCGTCATCTTCTGGCATAAGAACGTTTGCAAGGGTTATTTACAAAGATGGATTTATTGAGCCTTTAAGAACGTCGGGTTCTGGAGTTTTGACTTCAATGATTAAAGCAAACGGGCTTGTTATTATTGAAGAAGATAAGGAGGGGATTGAAGAGGGGGAAGAAGTGGAGGTTGTTTTAACGAGGCATTTGGTTAGGTTGTTGTAAGATTGTTGTAACATGATGACTGAAACATCCAATCAATCCTTTCTTTTCAACTCAATCTTCTTCAAATAATTCTGAATCCTCGTATCAACTATGTACGCTGTTGGGGCAATTGCTGGCAAGTGGTAACCTGTAAATATCCTTATTATCTCCCCAGCCTGAATTGAACACGTTAAAGCGTAAGAAATTGGGTCATGTTCAATTCTCGGATATTCAACTTCAAAGAATGAAACGCCATCCGGTAAGAAAGTCGTTATTATGTCTGGGATGAAAGGTGTGCCCAATTCCTCAGCAATCCTTGCTGCTGTTGCGATGTGTTTGTGGGCAACGATAACATCTATGCCTTTCAACTGCCTCTTCAATTCCCTGTAGTCTTTTGGGTATGGATAGGATATGACGCACGAGTCGCTACTCATTGGATGCACAACATCGTAATCATTAGCCTCTAAAGGTTTTATGCTAACGTCAAGCCTTACATCAACTGGAGTTACAAAATCACCAATGTATCGAATGCAACCAACGCTACTCCTCCAAAGCAACTCCATAACGAGCCTTGAACCAATAACTGCAACACTGAATTTCTTCAAATAATTAATCTTTTCCTCCTCAGCCATTCCATGCCAGAATATGTTTTTCATCGCTTGGATTTCACTTTATGGTTTATTAATTTTTATTGAATTTCTTGTTTAGTTGTATCTCGTGAAGTTCAACTGTGGATTATAACCTATTTAACCAAACGTAGAACCTCTCGCCCTTGTAATTAACCAATTTACCCTCATTTGAAAATTCATTTCCAAAGGGTCTTATCAGGCAGTCAGCTTTAACAATCTTTGAAATTCTGACAATGTAATAATACAATTCCAAGGGAGGTCTTAAAGAGTAAATCAACTCAGAACCTTCATAGATTGATAAATTGGGCTCCATCACATCATCAATCACAAACTTCAATTTTGTTTTTTTAACAGGCTTTTTCCAGTCAACACACACCACATCTAATTTTTCTGCGAGTCTTTCAGCAACCTTAAAGTAATTCCCAACACACACTTCAACAACTTTTCCGCTGTAATTTTCAAGTATGTAATCTGCTATCACATCCACATTTTTTAAATATTGTTAAAGCTAATATTCTTTGTGATATCAGTTGCTATAAGGGAATACAGTGTACGGGACTTTAAGGATGTTCTGGAGATAGATGCGGAAGCATTTAACTCAAGAAATCCAGCCTATGATGTGTACATCTATCTAACTTACAGCTCAAATTTTCTCGTTGCAGATGTTGGCGGTAAAGTTATCGGTTATATTGTTACGATGGACATGGGTGTTGATAGTAAGATAATGTCATTTGCCGTTAAAAAAGAATTCAGAAGGAGAGGTATAGGTAGTATGCTGTTAAAGGAGGTAATCAGAAGGTGTATAGAGAAAGGAAAACAGCGGATATTGCTGGAAGTTAGGGTTTCAAACTTTGCAGCTCAAGAGCTATATAAAAAAAATGGATTTGAAACGGTTGACATCTTGCCATCCTACTACAGTGACGGGGAAGACGCTTATCTAATGGAGCTACGACTAACCAACTACTTCTAGCAACTCTTTCATTTTTGGATTTCTTAGCACTTCATCGGGCGGAGTTTCCTTAAAAACTTCTGTTATACCCTTACACAACATCAAAATTGCCTTCTTATGGTCAGCCTTGCTTTTGTGGATGTGTACTGGTTGTACATCCAAGCTGTCATACAACTTGAAGTGTCCGTTGGCAATTCCCGCTTGTTCAAAAAGCCTTTTAATGTGGAACAGCGTCAAATGCAGAAGTACAATCTCCTCTTTATGCATGGGTATCACCTGCTTTAATTGGTAATCACCATGATAAACTACTAAAAAAACTTATTGCTTGAACTATATATGAACATACAATAGCATACAAATTTACAGCCAAAATGGAGGGAATTACAAATGAATAATTATGATAAATTAATTGTTAATTATTTTAAATGTTAGAACAGAATGTAAATTGACGAATTAAAAATAAAAAATAGGTTAACCTCCAGAAATAACCCTTATTACCTTTATCTCCCCTTCCTCGATTTCATCATCAACTGGCACCGGTAATCCATCCTTAACCACAACTACGGTTTCAGGATTTATGTCAAGCTTGTTGAGTAAATCAACATACCTCTTGTTTCTTTCAATCTCAACAAATCCTTCCTCCTTCTGAAAACCAATAAATTTAACTTTGATTTTCATTCCTCATCAACAAGAACCTCTTTGGCAATCTGTTTAATGTCTCCCTTTTTCAAAGCATCTTCCTTCAAACTTTCAACGTTTTTTACCAAAGCTCTTTCATCTTTGCCTTGCAGTTTTCTCTTGCCCTTTCTTTTAAACAATCTCCACTTAAAACGCCTCATAAGACATCCCTTGTAATAATTATAAACAAGCACAGTAATAACTCTTTTGGCTTGGAAATAGAATGTTAGTGTTGTAAACAATAAATTTAGGCCTATAATTTTGATAACCCCAACAAACTTTAAATATTTTGACTGACTAGTCAGTCAAATGGACACGAAGAAAAGAATAGTAGAGACAGCATTGAAAATCTATACTTCCAAACCACCACACGAGGTAACAATTGAAGAAGTTGCAAGGGAGGCGGGAGTTTCAAAAAGCCTAGTTTTATACTATTTCAAAAACAAAGATAATTTGGAGAAGGAAGTGGCTAACTACACATTTAAACAACTGATGGAAGAGTGGAGGGGAAAGATTAACAGCACGAAAGACTTAATAGATTTAATGGTGGAGAACTTCAAGGAATTACCCAATTTTGTGAGGTTTTGGGTATATATAAGCGGGAAGTTACTATATCATGGAGAATACGAATTTTTCAGAGGTTTGTTTGATGAGTTTGTTGACGTGGTTGTCCCAATTTTTGAGAGAGAAAGGATTAGCAATCCCAAAAAAAGTGCAATTGCCCTAATGGCTCTGTTCGATGGTTTGGGGTTGTACTCCTTATTTTACGATTTAAATATTGAAGAATACAGGAAAATTGCAATCGAATTTGTTGAGTGTAGGAGGTTGAAAAAATGAGAATCATGAAAATTGGAATTTTGTTTTTATTTTTGGCAATGCTAGTAGCTATTAGTTCAGCACAACCAGTTATAACACTAAATCACCACACAATTCCTGAAAACCCTTCCACTGGCTATTTTATTTTAAGCATCGATTTATCTAATGCCGGAGACAATGCTAAGAACATTGAGATGCAGATTTATGAGAATGAGAAAGACTTTGCTTTGGTAGACAAGTACAACAGAAAGGTGTCAAGCCTGTACATGGACTTAGGCGACTTATCCGCTGGAACAACATCAGCAGCCTTCAAGGTTTTTGCTGAGAAATCTGGGATTTATCAAGTTAATGTTAAGATAAAATACACGTATTTCATCAACAACACTGGATATCAAGGCAGTATTGACAAGATTATAGCCATTGTCGTTTCTAAAAAGCCAAGTTTTGTTGTTGATGCGAACATTTCTATTGCACCATCGGAAAACAAGCAATTCCCAATTAAAATAAAAAATGTAAGTGGTAAGGCTAAAGAAGTGAGAATTAGCTTTGTAAGCCCAAAAAACATCGTTTGTGATACTAACTTAGCTTTTGATGTGTGGGATGTGAATGTGGAGAAGGAAATTTGGATTGAACTACTCGCAGACAAAAATGCGGAGGTGGGAGCATACACCTTAAGCATGAAAATTAGCTACATCGATGAGTTTGGGAATAAAAATATTGAAACCATTCCGATTGCATTGAAAGTGTATGGAATTCCAAAGCTCGTTTTAGCCGGTTTTTCAACAAATCCCGAAAGGATTTATCCCGATTCTGAATTCAGCTTAAGCATCAACATTGAGAACATTGGCAATGCTGAAGCGAAAAACGTTGTGTGTAACTTGAAAATCCCAGAGGGATTTTCTGGTGAGAACGAGAAGTTTTTGGGAAGTATAGATAGAGATAGTTATGCGAATGCTGAGTTTACGCTAAACGTTGATAACAAAACTGAGAGTAAAAGCTACCCTTCACAATAACACTTCAGTATGAAAATGGTAAAGAAAGATACACAAACTCTTACGATTTCCAAATTTTCGTAAGCAAGCTTGGAATTATAAGCTTAGACATCGCCGGTGTTTACACTTCTCCACAAACAATTGTGTCTGGAGAGACCTTCAAACTATCATTACAGATTGAAAACAGTGGTAAGCTGGATGCCAAAGCTGTTAGCGTATATCTTTTACTCCCAAGGGGGTTTGAGGGTAAAAACAACTACTTCATTGGAAGTCTGGAAAGTGGAGATTCAGCAACCGCCACCTTCAAGCTGAAAGCTGGGAATTCTGGAGAGCAGAATGTTGAGGCTGTAATAGATTACATGGACCCAAAATTTGAAAGGCATGAAGTCACAAAGAAATTCTCTCTCTACGTCTTTCCAAAAAGTTATTCAGAGGTGTATGGAATTGTCGCCTTCCTAATTGCTTTAGCAATATACTACTATTGGAATAGAAGAAAGAAAAAGCAGAGTGATTGAATCAACATGCTCGAACTCGTTGATGTCTGGAAAGTCTACAAGATGGGAATTGTTGATGTTATTGCTTTGAAAGAGATCAACTTGGAAATACACAGTGGCGAGTTCATAGTTGTTCTCGGTCCTTCAGGCTCTGGAAAAACAACTCTTCTAAACCTAATAGGTGGAATTGATACTCCGACCAAGGGTAAAATATTGTTCAATAATACGGACATATCCAAACTTGACGAGAATGGTTTGACGATGCATAGAAGGAAAAACGTGGGCTTTATATTCCAATTTTTCAATTTAATACCAACATTAACGGCTAAAGAGAACGTTATGCTTGCTGCCGAGCTTGTTGAAAAGCCCAAAGATGTTGGAGAGGTTTTAGAAATTGTTGGCTTAAAACACAGGCAAGATCACTTCCCCGCTGAGTTAAGTGGTGGTGAGCAACAAAGGGTGGCAATTGCCAGAGCTCTGGTAAAAAATCCGCCTTTGATTTTGGCGGACGAGCCAACAGGTAGCTTGGATTTTGAAACTGGTAAGAGAATTCTTAAAGTTATGAGGGAGATTAATCAGAAAGAAAGAATTACATTTATCCTCGTCACACACAACTCAGTAATCTCAAACATGGCTGATAGGATAATTTACCTGAAAGACGGAAAGATAGACAGAATCGTTGAAAATGAAGAGCCATTGGATGCTGATGAGCTTAAGTGGTAACGAGCATGAAAACCCTAAATTTGAAGGTAATAAGGGATATAAAAGCTAAAAAGGGAATGTTTTTAGCCGTAACTTTTCTTGTATTTCTAGGAGTTGCGATATTTTCATCTTTTTACATGTCATATTTAAACCTAAAAAACACTTACAATTATTTTTACGAGCAAACAAACTTTGAAGACATCTCAATTGATATATCGAAAGCACCTAAGGATGTAATCAAGAAAATTAAAAAAATCGATGGGGTTAAAGACGTTGAGGGAAGGATATCAATTAAAGGAAGTACGGAATTGCAAAATCAACACATCGTATTGAGATTGATTTCGGTGGGAGAGATTGACAAAGAAACAAAGATTGACAAACTCATAATTGTTGGTGAATATCTTGAATCGAAGTCTGTTTTATTGCTGAAAAAGTTTGCAAATTATCACAACATTGGCATTGGAGATTACGTGCACGTTAAAATAGGTGGTAAAAAAATTAGGCTGAGGGTTTCAGGATTGGCTTACAGCCCCGAATATATTTGGGTTGTTGAAGGTGGCGAATTATTGACATCTCCAAGAACTTTTGGCGTTGCTTTTGTGCCACACAGCGTATTAGAAGAATTTGGTTACAAGAATACGATAAATCAAGTTAAAATCACTGTTTACGATAATCAGAGAAAGGATGAGATACTGAAGAAGGCTTTGAGCCTTCTAAAAAACTATGGTATTACAAATTATTACACATCTGAAAACCAACCGAGTAACAAAGCGTTGCAGATGGATTTAGATGGATTTAAACAATTGGCAATCCTGTTTCCTTCATTCTTTCTACTAATTTCAATATTTGGAGTCTATATTTTGCTAACAAGACTGATAAAAGAGCAGATTAACAGTATTGCCGTATTAAGGGCTTTAGGGATTTCAAGGCAAACGGTGTTGAAGCACTATTTAAAACATTCCTTGTTCATAGGTGTTGCCGGGTCAATGGCTGGTGTAATTGTGGGTTATCTGATGGCAGTAATGCTGACGGTTCAATACACATCCGCCCTGAACGTTCCTTATTACGTTGCAAAACCTCACTACGACATCATATTCTTTGGATTTGTTGCTGGTGTGGTTACACCGTTACTATCAGGATTTGTTGCTGCAAACAACGCATCAAAGGTTGAGATTACCCAAGCTTTGAGAGGACACGTTGAGATTTTCAAAACAAACATTGACAGGTTTTTTGAAATGCCACTGTTATTAAAGCTTTCAATCAGAAATCTGCTGTGTATAGTCCCAAAAAATTTGACTTTAAATACCCTCAAACAACTGATGGGTTACGGCAGATTGACAGAGAGGAAGATAAGGTACATTGTAAGACACAAGAGAAGAGGAAAAACTAACAGAG
>QMZC01000071.1 GCA_003662995.1 Archaeoglobales archaeon | reverse complement strand
GTATCTCAAACCTCTCCGACTTCTTGATTTCCTTCGGCAACTCTTCAATCGCCTTTTCTAACAGTTCCTCGTAGCTCCTCATTGTGTTTAATTTGATTTGGTGTTAGATAAGTTTTGTTGTTGCTCGATTTCTTAGCTTCTCGATAACTTTTCTCTTTTTCTCGATTGCTTTAAAAACGGCTTCGTCAACTTTTTTTCGCATCTCTTCAAAGTTTCTTGGTGTACCCTCTCCAACAACCTTTTTTAAAGGTGTGTAAGCAGATTCTCTAAACTTTGGTTTAATGGGTTTTTTAACACCATTCTCAACGACAAATGCCCCCTTGCCACTTTCAACCCAACCAACTTCTCTAATTTTAACGCCAACACCCTCAACAGCTTTAATTACCTCGTTAGCGGCATCTTTATCGCATATTACCATCAAAGAGTCGATTGATACACCCATAAAATCAATTTCCAATTCGTCAAGCATGTCAAGCACTTTTTTATTCACACATCTTCTAACTTCCTCATAATCGAAAACCAAGGCATTCTTAGATACTCTGGATATCTCCTCCGCATCCCCCCTTATCCCGCCGTTTGTAACATCACTCATTGAATGAATCTTTCTGACCAAATCTTTCTCAAAAATTGCCTCACATGCCTTGATAAAGTCGATGTTTATTGTTTCATCTACAATCTCGTGCATGCCGTAGTAGATTGCTGTTGTTGCTATCGTTCCACCTCCCGCCCCCTCAGTTAGCAGTATCACATCTCCATCTTTAGCATCTTTTCTTGGGGTTATGAAGTCCGACACCCCAACACATCCCACTCCTCCAGTCATCCTCTCTCCAATTACCATGTCTCCTCCAATTCTCAGTGTTGAACCGCTAACAAGCGGAACGTTTGTTAGCTCGCAAACTGTTGTTATTCCAGCAATGTGATCAAATATTTTCGACACATCCCCATCATCCGCTATGTGTATATCTGAAAATACTGCAATTGGCTTGGCACCCATAACATAAACGTCTCTCATCGCCGCCCTTGTGACGTGGAATCCCGCTATAAACGGAAACTCGCTCAGTCTTGAATGGATGCCGTCTATTGCAACAGAGATGTATATCCCGTTATACCTAACAACACCTGCGTCATCCAGGTCTCTGGTTGAGATTACGGCGGAAGTATCTCCAATAACTTCGGCTATCTTGCTGTGAACGTAAAAGTCACCCTTTCCCCTACTCCCAACACCAAACTCACCCATTGAAACTCCACTTTTGTAATAATCCAATAATTCAGAAGTTTTTGAGTATGCATTTTTTACTTCAACTATTACAGCCCTAGCCCAATTTTCAGCTTTTTCTTTATCCCAACCCTTTATTTCAATAATTCTTTCTGTTAGTTTTTCCAAAACTTTGTTGTCTCCGTATTTAAGCATTCTTCTTGCGTAACCTTCAATATCCATACGATCACCTAAAACATGCGGGGGGCGGGATTTGAACCCGCGGACCCCTACGGGACAGGGTCTTAAGCCCTGCGCCTTTTCCTAGCTCGGCAACCCCCGCCTATGTTTGTTTTCTCTTTCAATTTTGTAATGTCTTTACTTAATGTTATGTAGTGGAATTCTATTTTTGCTTGACTTCCTTCTTTTCGCTGAAACTGCTTTTTACTTGCTGATTTTTTGTGTGCTCACATGTGATGATGTTGCCATAAACTTCTGCCAAGTTTAAGTTTATGAATGTTGTGGTATATAAAGGAGTGTAACGAAAGTTTTAGATTAAAAAATGAAAGCAAAAATGTCTGAGTTTTGTAAATGTCTTTTTGATATTTTAACGGAATTAAACGTAATCTACTGTTTAAAAAAGTCGTATAAAACACTTTCACAAGCCTTTGCAATTCTGACTTTAAGAAAGTTCTCATAAGAATCTTTCAAACCATTTTCAATCACCAAACCCCTCTCTATCAACAAATCTTTAATTTTGTTAATTTTTTCTATTGGAATACCAATGTTTTGCAAAATTTCAATCTCATCTAGTCTTGTCTTCAACAATAAAGATAGAACAACGACCTCATTAACCAAATCTTCATCCATCTCAGCATTTGAGAGCTTGAGTACGAAATCTACAACCTCAGCGGGAACGCTATACTTCTCCCCCAGTCTGATTCCGTAGGGGCTGTAAACGGGAACCCTAGATGCCAAGCCGGAATGCTCAAGTAATTCCATTATCTCAACAGCCATGTCATACAATGCAACGTACGTTAGGATGTAACAGAAAATGGAGAGGGGTGTTTGAGCATACCTATATGATGCTATCCTCTTGATTATTGAATGCATGTTTATGCTCCTCATTCTCAAAAGCAAATTTTGAAAGGACATGTCGCTTTTGTGCTTTAGGTCTTCACATCTCAACCCCATATCCCTCTGGATGGCTGTAAAGATTATGTAAACGTTCTTTTCACCAAATTTGCTTATCAAATTTTCCAGCATTTTTTCCTTTTCCATTATCCTGTCTATTAAAGCTGACTTTGCTATCTTCATTCCCGAAAAGCTCAGGTAAGCTAAATGAAATTTCGGCTTTATCCCCTTAGAACTGCTCACAACAAGATTGAACTCTTTTAATATGGGCATTAAAGATTTTAAAGCTTTAAAGTAGTAGTCATCAGCTTTTTCCTCAAGTATTTCCTTAGACATGTACATAAAAATGAGAGCATCCAATACACCTCTCAACTTTACATCATCCCCATAATTTTTGAAATATTTGGAAAATTCCAAGTACTCTTTTGGAATGTCAATCTCAAAATCAACTTTTGAATTGAAGGTTTCTTCAATATAACGTTGTAAATCATCCAAGCCTTCAAAAATTATGAAGTTTGTGGCATTACTTTCATCCAAATTTTTATCTGTTAGATCTACAATTATTCGATGCTTGAACGGATAGCTCAAAAGTCTTTTAAAGCTGCTTGAAGGATTAGCTATACATACATCTATACCAATCGATTCTTTTTTGAATGCAGCAACGTCTATCCAACCTAATGGTAACTTAAAAGGAGATTTCACTCTAAATCCTGAATTTTTCAAAGCCAATGCAATTTTCTGCCTAACCTCGAAGTAATTCACAACCATCTAAAGATACTTAGTTGCCAATTTATAAATAATTAAGCTTGAGATTGCTTTATTTTCATTCAAAGATAACTTTTTTAGCAACCCTTTCAAAAATTCCACTCTTAACCCTCTCTAGCCAACTCCCTCAATTTATCCTCAACATACCCAAGTACGAACTTATCTCCCTTCACAATCAATGGTACAGAATATCTGCCTGAAATTTTATGTACTTCCTCAATAACCTTTTTTCTTTCCTCACCCTCAAGTTTGTCTATGTACACAACTTCAAAATCTGCTCCAATCTTCTTTAGATACTCTTCGGCTTTTTTACAGTGCGGACAGGTTGTTAATCCATAAACTTTTATCTCAGCCATCTAATCACCCATCTTTTTTGTAAATTTCAACTTTAATTTTTTTCCATGGCTTTTAAAATATTATTTTGGAGTTCAATAGCCTTATCTACCACTCCATCCAACCCAAACTCCTTTACTTCCTTCATTTCTGGATGGGAAAGTCTGAAATCGTTTAAGTAGTGAATCATCGTTCTAACATCTCCGTACGCATCGTTGAGCAAGCCTAAAATTAGCATCGCTTTTGTTTCTCTATCGAACATGCTTTCACCAATGATAAATAAAAATTAAAGACTTAAAGGTTTTCCAAAACTTCTTCGAGCATTTTATAGTGCATTTCCTTGTTCTTGGTTAAATTGGTAAAGCTGAACTTTGCATGTGGTTGGTAGAATTCATCAATTGAAATTGTTGTTATCTTTGAGAAGTGTTTTAACGCTGAAAGCATTCTTGATAGATAGTATGGTAAAAATCCGAGAAACAAAACGACGTCGTAATGTTTTCCATCAAAACCTTCCCACTCGTCATCGAGCAGATACTGGGTTATTTGATGCAATGTGAACGTCTTCGATAACAACCTAACACCCTTTTCGATGAGCGGTTTGCTTGAACCTCCTGTTGCTATAATCGGAATTTCCTTTTTATGGAATTTTACCGCATACTCCACAAGCTTTGATTCTTTAAGCAAATTCCCGCCAGTAATCAAAACGGGATTTTTGGCTCTTTTAAGCATGTTAGCCGCAACTTTCGGCTTTACGGCAGTGGCTTCCCTGCTTGCCTGAACGTCTGCAACGTCAAACCTCTTAGCAATGGGATACTTTTCCTCTTTTTTAACCATGCTCTCACCTCGTATATTTTTCATAAACCTCTTCGACTATTGTTGGATTGAAGTTCACATCGTGGAATCTAATTGGCCCTTCAACGATTTTCTTCTTAGTCCAATCTATCTTCCATCCATGCTCCTCCTCAAGCATTTTTAGCAGTTCATCCTTCATCTTTAAAGGTAAATCAACTTCACTTCTTACAAACATATGTCAGTCATCAGGCAATCCACCCATGTACTCCTTACTCAGTTCGATGTAATGCGTGAGCTTAATCTGCCTACCCTGATTTGTATCGTTCGGTCTTATACAAAGCCTTGCAAGCTGGACAATTGCCTCCCCCTTCGTTTCAACAGCAACAAGCAAAGCATCTGGTGCAGGCTCAATGTTTACCTTGTGTTTTCTTCGTATATCATAAACCCACCACTTATCTTTCTTCCAAGGCTTTCCTATGTACGCCCTTCTGTATTTAGTTCCATGCGGCCCAACAACTACAGGCACTCCAAGTCTGTTGAAACCAGTAGCTATGCTTGCAGCCTTCTGGCTATATGGACCCCAGCTAAAACCAACTGCTCCAACTCTGTTCAGTATGTAATCAGCTATTTCAGCATAATTACCCCTCAAAGGTCTCATCGCGAATATATTCGCAATTTTTATCGCCGCTCCACTTATGTGTGGATTTGAGACACAACTCCCAACGTTTACCATTCCTCCAGCATCAAAACTTCCGGGATACTTCTCGTACAAGGTCTGTCCCTCCTCATCTTTCAACATCCCAATGTCCATTGCGTGGCAGCCTGAGGTGACAACGATGTATTTCCTTTTTAAAAATGGCTCAAGGATTTCCCTTATTGATTCCATCTTGTCTGGATAGTTTATGCAACCAACAGGTGCAATAACTCCCGGAATTTGTCCAAAAACAATCGGCTGTCCAACATTCCTTATTTCGGTATCCTGAATTGGACCTCTTCCAGTCCTCGTTTTTCCAGTCTTTGCATAGAGTTGATCAAGGGAAGTTTGCATAATCACGTCTATTATTCTGATGTTCTTCGGACAGCTCTGCTCACACCTACCGCATGCAATGCAAATTGCCTCCAATTCCTTGAACATGCTGAAACCTCCATTTTGGACTTTCTTCATTGCCTGATCAACTCTCAAGCTATGGGGGCAGGCAAAAACGCAGTTCATGCACTGCGTGCACATCTCGACCTCCTCATTCAGCTCCTCAGCAGATAAGAAAAGCTTGGATTTATCTTTTCTCTTAAATATCTCTTGAGCTACCCTTACAGCAACTTCTGCAATCTTTTCTGGGGCTTTTTCGTACCTTATAAGGACACCTATTGTTTTTCCCATTAAGCAAATCACTCACAATTTTGTCAACATCGTCGTTTGTTCTATCCTCAAAACCATGGCTTGCAGCCTCAGAAGTTGCGATTACGGGAATTCCCATTTTACTGCAAGCATAAGGTACATCGGTCTTTATGCACTGTTCATCAACAATTACAACGTCTGGCAATCCCGCTCTAATTACCCTGAGTAAATAGGCCCGAATATCTTCGCCTTCGGATTGTATCTCGTTACATCGTGAGCTGTGCAACACAAACCAGCCAATTCCATATCAAAATTCTTTTCCTCAAGCAAATCAGAAATCGGTCTTGCGGACATAACGTTGTGTCCAATAACCACAATAACCGGTTTACTTCTATCCACAATTCCAAATCCCGTCTCAACCAAAGGTGTATTCGGCTCAGCCTTAGGATATTTGTACGCAACGATTTGAACTGCATCGGCAATCTCCATGGCAACATGGTCTATCATGCTGACGTGCAAAGCCTTTGATTCGTAGTCATAGTAACTTCCTTCATTCCCAGTATGTGTGGTGTGTAAAACCCTCACAATTTCCTGCTCGCAGTAACTCATTACAGCATCTAAATCTCCCAAAGTTTTGGGTTTTATTCCAAAAACAAGCCTTGTATTTGGCATTTCAACGTTTACATTCGAGCCAAAATCCAACGGATAATCTTCGCCAAACTCCTCTATTGCATAATCAAGCAAATGCCTTCCATGCGCACAGTGAGCTGACGCTCCAATACAACAAGCTATGGCAACGAGTCTTGCCTTCTGCGTCTTTAAATCAATTCCACACGCCCCCCTCTTGTTCATCGATAAATCGCAGGGACCCATTGTGCAAAGATTGCAGAAATCCTGCATTGGAGCGTAAAAGGGTTCGTACCTTTCAAGCAGTTTTTTGTCCCATTCTCTCAAATCCAAAATGTGTGGTTTTATCGTTGGCCCAACTTCCCCCCACTCTTCTTCCTCTTCCTCGATTTTACCAATTCTTATGCTTATGTTTCTCAGTTCATCCACCACAAAAGCTCCTTTTTTAAATCAAAAATCATTTCTTCCACTACCTATTAAAACTAAAAGCTTAATAGTTAAAAACATTATTCGGTTATGTGCCCAATTAAATTTATGACACAAAAATAATAATTTTAGTAATACTCAATGTTGTAAGAAGAAGAACGACCGGGTAAAGTATTTAAAAAATAAAAAATTAAAAATTTTGGTGGTTGTATGTCAGAAAGAGAAAGAACCCCAGAGCAACACGAGAGACTTTTCAAAGCTTCACAAAGTCCCAAAAGAAGAGAAATTGTGATGAAAATCGGACAAAAGGGAGGAGATAGAATAACAAAGGAAGAATTACGAAGGGAGCTTGACAAGTTTTCAGACTTCGATTTTAAGTTTAACTTGGATTGGCTAATAGAGGAGGGATTTGTTGTGGAGAAGGATGGGAAACTTTACCTAACAGAGGATGGTATCGATTTGATGGAGGCTGGTTAAATGGCAAAATATGAGTGTAGCGTTTGTGGATACGTTTACGATGAGGATGAAGGAGACCCAGACAACGATATCCCAGCAGGAACGAAGTGGGAAGACTTGCCCGAAGACTGGGTATGTCCAGTATGCGGAGCAAGTAAAGATGAATTTGAGAAAATAGAATAATCTATTTTTATTTTTTAGTTATTAGAATTGTTGGAAGATGACTGTTGAGAAATGGATTAATGCTGCCACACTTAAGGAGGCTGAGGAGTACCACAGGAGGTACAACTATGCCATCACCAACGCTACGAGGAGAAAGATTCTGAGGCTTATTGATGAGGGGAAGAGTGAGGAAGAAGTTATGAAGATACTCAGTCTAACAAGAAAACAACTTAACTACCATTTGAAGGTGCTTGAATGGGGTTTTTGTATTGAAAAGGTTGGGAAGGAATGGGTTGTGACAAAGGAGGGTAGAATAATTGACAAGATTTAACAAGCTCTTCTGTTGATTAAGACGTAAAACTGCAAACGGGTGGAAAGAGGCTACATCTCAAAGTAGCTTTCTTCCACTTTTTCAATTAAATCACCTAAACGAATTTTCCAGTCTCCTCTGTAACTACTAATCCCTCAATTCTCTCCAATTCTTTTTCGAATTCTTTTGACCTTAAAACCTCCAAGAAAAGCTTTACGGCCTCTTTGTCAATTCTATCTTTTCTTATCACGAAATCGTATTCTTCACCCCTCACAGGAATAAAATCCAATCCGTACCTGACCGCTACGCTCTTTATACCCAACCCAACGTCAGCTTTACCCATTAAAATGGCAACCGCCACTGCTGTATGGGATTTAGCCTCGATTGAATAACCTTTTATCTTGCGTATTAACTCTTCGAATTCAACTCCTTTTTCTTCAGCCAGCTTTTTTAGTTCCATATCTAGCAAAATTCTGGTTCCTGAGCCGGGATTTCTATTTATAAAGCTTATGTCTTCTCTTAACAAGTCCTCAAAGCCCTTAACTTTCTTTGGATTCCCCTTTCTTACAATAAATCCCTGCTCCCTGATGTATCCCTTGACCAAGTGCACTTTATCCATTAACCCATACTTTTCCAAAAACGGAACATTATATACACCACTTTCATCCAATAAATGCGTGCCAGCAATGTCAGCTTCTCCTCTCTTTACAGCCATCAATCCGCCAGAAGAGCCAACGTTTATGACTTTGGCGAAGATGGGTTTTTGCCTCCTTAAAACCTCTAGCAACACGTCAATACCTATACAATGGCTACCTATAATCATTAAATCAGCCAGTTTTAGTTCATCACTAAACAGGTTAACCTCAACTTCCTCACCACTTTCTAAAAACGCCTTGTTTTCCGGAATTTCAATAAATCCATCCGTCTCGGACAGGGCAGTTATCGCCCCAGAGTAGTGACCTGAAACTGGATATGCTGTGTAACCTTCAACCCCTTCAACAACGTTTACAGGCAAAAATTCTCTCCTTCCAACTGAAGAAAACACTTTCAATGGTAATTTAGCCTTAACTTTCTTTCTTTCAACGCTGATTCCTGCAATTTTCCTCAACAAGGGAGCAACGAATATTTCGAATATCATTAAGGCTGAAGTGGGATAGCCAGGCAATCCAAAAACGGGTTTGTTATTGCATACAGCTATAATTGTCGGCTTTCCTGGTTTAACGGACACGCCATGGACTATTAAACCGGGTTTACCGATGGAATCTAATATTCTGTGCATCAAATCACCCATTCCAGCCGAAGTTCCGCCAGAGCAGATAACGATGTCAGCAATCTCCAATCCTTCAACAATCTTTGCTTTTATCTCTTCCTCGTTATCTCTTGCTATTCCCAAGAAAATAGCCTCGCCCCCATTTTCTTTAACAGCAGCACATATTGCGTAGGAATTCACGTCGTAGATCTTCCCATAATCAAGTTTGTCTCCAGGCGCAACAAGTTCGTTTCCTGTTGAAACAACAGCAACCTTTGGTTTTTTGTAAACCTTAACACTCTTAAAACCTGCAGCACTTAAAACCCCTATCTCCCTTTGTGTTAAAACAGTATCTTTTCTGACGATCATCTCTCCAGCCATTATGTCGCTTCCCGCCCCCATCACATTTTCTCCTGGTGTTATGGGTTTGTAGATGTAGACGTTGTTGTTATCCTTAGACGTAAATTCAACCATGACAACTGCATTTGCCCCCTTTGGAATTGGTGCTCCAGTAGAGATTTCTATTGCCTCTCCATTCCTGATTTCTAAATTTGCTTTGCTTCCAGCTTCGATATGGTCAACAACTTTCAAAACAACTGGGTTATCTTCCTCAGCCTCAAAAGTGTTTTCTGCCTTAACAGCATACCCATCCATTGTAGCCCTATCAAAAGGTGGAATATCAACGTTTGAGTAAACATCTTCAGCGGCAATCCTACCAAATGCATTCAATAAATCGACGTCTTCAACATCCTTTTTAGGAGTATAGTGTTTATATAGTCTGTCTAAAGCCTCTTCAATTGACACCAACTCTCTGAAAATCTTTCTCATCTTTTAGATTGTTAAGCTCACATTTTAAAACGTTTAGGAAAATTTAAACCAAAATCTTTAAAAATCAATTTCAGAAATAACACTTACACCCTGCCCGGGTGGTGTAGCCAGGCCTATCATGCGGGCCTGTCGTGGATGGTTACATCCGCAGAAAGCCCGCGACTCGGGTTCAAATCCCGGCCCGGGCGTGAATAAGGGGGTTAAACGCACATCCAACCTTATATTTTTTTAATTTAACTGTTTTTAATATTGGTTTTTCTTCAGGGGCGTACACACAAAAATGCAAAAAATCGAAAATCTTATTAGAGAAGATGAGTCTTAGTATAACTCCCTAACATAAGCAAATCTGACAGTCATTTTTGAACTCAGTAGACTAAATTTAATTACCAAAAAAAACTTGAAAATGACGAAGTGGTATACACGCTCACTCTTTGCAAATTGGACTACAAAAAAACAAATTCTTTTGCAATTTGTAGTCTATGTAGTCCATTTTTGTAGTCCATGTGGTCCGTTTAACAATAACTTTTCTTTTATAAATTTCTATAATTTAATTAATTTCTTTTCAAGAAAATCAATTATATTTATCACAGAAGAAGATAATTTCTTTCCTCTCTTTTTTCCAAAGTTTTGTAGTTATGGGTACTCTTTTGAGGGTGCGCACACGCATTTTTTGCACGCAAAAAAGACAATCTTCAGAGAATTATCGTTATGTTACTTTTTCTTAATAAAATAAAAAATTAAATATTTTTCAAATGTGGATGTTTCGATCTTTCAAAATATCTCTTTGCAGGAGATTTTACCCCATGAATTAGACCATCCCTCACTTCTCTTGCTTCTTGACAATGTGAAAGTCTCCAAGGTTTTCCAAACAGGATTCTGAATTTTCTAGGATTACCTATTGCATCCGGATCTGGTCTTCTTGGTAGCCCAGGTATATCTGGAAGTTCGCCATAAGTTTTGAGATGTCTTAGTAGCTCCCGATATCTAAATTCTTTACAGATTCCATAGACTGGAACTTTGCCATACTGATCCTCCGGTTCCCCTCTGCCCCCACGTGGTGTGTATCTTTCAGCCCCATTAAGAAGACTGCTGAAGGCTTGTATTCCATAATCGGTTAGGTATAATCCATACCAACCAGATCTTGGTAATACTACTGGCAAATAATTCTCGTGAGCTATATTAATTATTTCTTGAATAAAACCTTCAATAGCGTCAAATTTTCCTTTTGAACATGCAGTTTGATACCCATTTGTCGTAATCGCTACACCACAGTAATCTCCTGTTGATAGTTCTTCTTCAAAAGCTTCCACAATCTGTGGTACTAGATTTAGAATTGGGTCAAGGATTTGCCACTCTACTTTTTTGTATTGTAGATGGAATTGGTATTTTTTTGGATTCACATAATTCGTAAATTTGCCGCCTCATAAATCCTCGATATACTGGATGAATAACGTTTAATGCCGCCTCAACATTTCCTGCTTTTAGATGTTTTATAATTTCTTTTTTCTTTGAAGAATTGCCTCCTACTGAGTATAATAGGAACACTTCTGGCATTTTGTATCTAAATAGCTCTGGTGGCTCATAGAACAAAATTGGATGGCCCCATACTAGTTCTGGCAATGAAATTCTATCAAAAGACCGTTTCTTGAATTTAGGGTTTTCAACAAATGACTTCCAAAGATTTGTTGGAACCATTATGGGGTTATTTACATCCAAAGCATTTTCAAACCTTAACAGTACTTCTAAGTCTTCTGAATTTTTTATTTCGGGGATAAACGCAGGAGCTGCGATCTCCTTTGTGCCAATAATAAATCTTGTTGATCTTCCATTATCATCGTAAATTAAAAACTGCTTTTTATCAGTCATTTTCCACCTCCTTGAATTTGTCCTTCATCTGTTTAAGTGCATCAATAAACTCATCCAAATAATCAAAAGGAACTAAAATCGCTCCTTCCGGGGTTTCTCCATCCAGCAAGGTGTATTTCTTTTCCAAGATGTGTAGAAACTTGCGGTTGCTAGGACCCAAGTTAACAGTAATTTCAAAAATTGGATGACCGATTTGACCTGGTATGGGCCATTCGAGCCTAATTTTCCCAACAGTATGTAATGGCTTTCCATTGGGGAAATACAAGGTTATTTTTCTGTCTTTCCTCAAAGAATAGACCTCCTGCAAGGAACAAAGAATATCTAGATGTTTCTTAACAGTCCCTTTGGATACTCCTATTAATTTCGATATCTCGTCAGTTGTGAGGCCCTCTTCACCATATATTTTTTCGATGCACACAAAAATGATGTACAAATTTTACACTAACAAAAATGAAATTTCAAATTTTAAGTAGTAAGACATAAATATTGGACAGGATATTCTATAATTGCTATGATTCGTATCAACACAACCACTCTTGCTTGTATTTTTAATTACCCTGAAATGGTCGATCGACAAACTTTGGTTGAATATCTCGAAGAGAATGGATTTAAACGTATTGGACCAATGAAAGAAGACCTGATTACAGAATCTGGCCGTCCAGTGGGTGAAATCGTCCAAGAGCCACATATTGTTGCCCATAAGGAAGATGAAGACATTGATGTGATCTATAATAATAGAGCACTTTTGATAGGTTTCCCATCATCATCTTTTATTACTGTAATTGGTACAAAGTTTGAGAGAGTTATGGAAAACTTTGAAATAATATACAATTTTTTAAAGGATAAAGACTTGATTTCTGACATTAGCCTGTACGAAGCGACATTTACTGGATTTATTGAATCTAAGGGTATCAGTAGCAGAATTCCAGAATTTTTTATTTTAGAAAAATTAGAG
>QMZC01000070.1 GCA_003662995.1 Archaeoglobales archaeon | reverse complement strand
GGTGAAGGTAAAACAAGAGAGGAGTTAAAGAAGGAATTGAACTTACTGATTTCCAGCTTAAAATTTAACCTAGATTGGTTGATTGTTGAAGGCTACGTTGTTGATGAAGATGGTATTTTAAAGCTGAAGCCATCTCGTACCAGACATTGAAAAGAGAAAACAGGTAAAAAATAGCATCAATTCAATCCAAACAAACGTATCCCTGCCAGACAAATCTTAAAGACACGTACAAAAACACGAAACCAAATATCACCTTTATCGCCCACGGCGGAACAATTTTTGTGAGCCTTGCCCCAATTTGAGCTCCCGTTATTGTTCTAACACCCAAAGCAATTGCTGCAACAACGTCCACAACACCCTGATAAAGCTTGAATGCTCCACTAACGATAGCCATACTAATAAACGATGCTAAAGACGTTCCAACCGCAATCTTTACTGCTGAGCCCAGCAGATATATGAATGAAGGAACCAAAGCATAACCTCCCCCAATCCAACAATCCCTGTTACTATCCCGATGAGGAATCCAATCGATGCTTTTGCTGTTTTAGAACCTGGGACTTCTTTACTCTCCTTCTCAGGTATCTTTCTTTTTATTATACCTTCGTACACCATTCTGATGCTAACGTAGAGAAATGCAAATCCAAGGATAAAGTTGAGTAACCAAAGCTGTTTGGCAACATAAAAGAATGCTATTGAACCCACCATCGCTCCTGTTGCACCACATATTGCCACAATTTTAGCAGTTGAATAATCAACGTTTTTCAACCTTACGTGTCCATAAGCTCCTGAAGAAGCTGTTAGAATAACAGCAGTTATGGTTGTTCCTATAGCAACGGGAAGCGGATACTTAAACAGGAAAACCAATGCTGGAAGCATTATTACACAACCCCCAATGCCAAGCAACCCTCCAAGTGTTCCTGCAAAGAATCCAGTTACTAAGAGCAAACCACCCGTAACAACATCCATGTTTAGTTTAATCTATAAAGATATTAAAGAGTTTTGGTATATTATTTAAACTAAAATTTAAATTCCCAATTCAAAGCTTGCCCCTATAATACCTCGTTGCAGGACAGCCAAGACATCTGTTTGTTTCGTATCTCCTGCAATCACCACAAAATATTCCACACGGCGCATATTCCCTATCTTTTTCTGAAACAACCTTGATATCCAAATACCCATCGTAGTGTATTTCTTGAATGGGATACAGTTCAAATCTCCTCACACCCTCTTGACTTCTCAGAGAACACTTTTCAAGACTCACACTTTCCAATGAATGATAATCTTCAGCAAATATTAAAGCAAACAAATATGTAACCACCAGTTGTCACAAAAAACTTTATTATTCTCGGACAATCCTTAAACCTTTCAAGCATCCTTTCCAAAGCTTCTGCGCTTTCCAATTCCATTGCTATAATAGCAGTAATGATTTTGAGTTTTTCAGTATTGATGAGAGGTTTTATTTTGATCGATTCAGAATTTAGAAGTTTATCCAACCTTTTTTTCGCCCCATCGAGGATAAGCCTATCTTTTCTGCAATCTCTGAAAGCGTTGCCCTGCCATTATTTTGAAGTATAGAAATTATCTCCCTATCTCTTTCATCCATACAACAACTAAACCAAAGAACTGATAAAAGTTTAGGTTTTTCAAAAATTATAAGAACGCTTAAATTAAATTATAAACAGTCGAAGATTCAATCCAGTGATCTCAAAAAATCAATCATACCTTTCATCTCAACGATTTTCTGTTCACCGCTTTTTAGATCTTTTATCGCAATTTTGTTCTCTTTCAATTCCTCCTCACCAACAATTATTGCAAAATCTGCTTTGATGTCGTTTGCATAACTCAACTGCTTTTTTAAGCTCCTTTGCATCACATCAACGACTACTTGCATTCCGGATTGTCTCACGATTCTTGCAATTTTAAACGCTTCGTTTTCCAAACCCTTAAAGCTAACAATAACTGCTAATTTTTTTCTACCAAGTCCCAACTCACAGATCTCAGCAATCCTGTCAAATCCCAATGCAAACCCCGTCGAAGGGACATCGACCCCAAATAGATGTGCCAGCCTATAACTGCCTCCACCACAAATCTGATTCTGAGCCCCCAAACCCTCTGCGTAAGCCTCAAACACAACACCAGTGTAGTAATCCAGACCCCTCGCAATACCAAAGTCTAACTTGTAGTCCACACCTACTGAATCCAAACAGTCGCAAAGCTTGTCAATATAATCGAAATCAAAATCTGGTACAAGCTCTCTTGCCTCCTCAATAACTTCCCTGCCCCCAACCAAGTCTATCAGAGCGTAAATCTTATCCTCCATGTCTTTTAATCCAATCGTAGATAAACAATCTTCCAATCCCTCAACATCCTTTTTGTCGATCAACCTCATTATCTTCGACGCTTTATCGGCATCTACTCCTTTCAACAAACGTCTCAACAACCCCACATGCCCTATATGCAACTCAAAATCCAGATTCAGGTTTTCCATGATGTCGTATGCAAGCATAATAACTTCAGCATCTGCCAGATAGGATGGGGAACCAATCAATTCAACACCAAACTGCCAGAACTCCCTGTACCTACCTTTTTGAGGTCTCTCGTATCTAAAACAGTTTGAAAAATAGTAGAATCTCAGAGGTCTTGGCATAACACTGCACTCGTTGGCGAACATCCTCATAACCGGGGCGGTCAACTCAGGCCTCAACGCCAAGTCTCTCCCACTCTTATCTTTAAATGCGTAAATTTCCTCAACTATTGCTTCACCAGATTTTAGCGTAAACAGTTCAAGGTGTTCAAATGTGGGAGTTTGGACTTCCCTATATCCATACAATTCAGCAATTTCTCTCATCTTTTTTTCAATTTCTCTTCTTTTCTCCATTTCCTCAGGTAAAAAATCCCTCGTACCTCTCGGCTTTTTGATTTTCACAAAACTGAGTTCTAAGGCGGATATAAAAATTTTGAGATTGTTTCGAATTTAGGTGTTCGGTAAAATTAAACCCTCTCTCTTATTCTTTCCGATATGTTTTCTGCAATAAGCACAAACAAATCCTTCACTTCAATTTTGTTAGCCCTCTTCAAATTTAAATAACAGTATGGACATGAGGTGACAAGTAAATCTGCCCCAGTTTTCAAAGCCTCTTCAGCCCTAATGCTCCTAATTTTGTTGGAAATATCCTTGTACGCCACCCTTATTCCCCCTCCCCCACCACAGCACAATGAGTTTTCCCTGCTCCTATCCATCTCAACCACATCTGCTATCATCCTCAACAACATCCTTGGTTCCTCATAAACTCCCATCCCTCTCCCCAAATGGCATGAGTCGTGAAAAGTAACAATCTTTTCTATCTTATTGAATCTCAACTCGTCAATCTTATCAACCAAGAATTGAGAGACGTGCATAACCTCACAGTTCAAACCACCAAAGAGCCTGTCATAACTGTTCTTCATCGTCTTGTAACATCCTGGACAGGATGTAATGATGGCCCTCGCTTTACTCCTATCAACAACGCTCTGCAACTTCTTAAAGTTCGGTTCAGCCACCTCAGCCTCATCTCCCGTTCTTAAAGCCGTCGAACCACAGCAGTATTCACCTTCAACAACAAAATTAACGTTTAGATGCTCTAAAATGTCAATAACACTCTTAGATAACTCCCAATCCCGATACATTGACGTACAGCCCGGATAGTATATCACATCGGCTTTTTTAATCTTTAAATACTTTGTAAGAAATTCTGGTTTCTTGAATTCTGCCCCAAATGGGTTTTTATAATTTTTCACACTCTCAGAAATGAAATAATACCTTTTTGGCGCTAATCCCAGCTTTCTTAATTCTTTCCTCTTTTCTTCCATCCTTTCATATACTTTGATGTCTATTGGACATAGCATTTCACACTTACCACACGTTAAGCAGGTAAAAATCGACTTCTGAAAAGAGTCATCCTCAAAAATTTCCTTAGACAGTATCATCCTACCTCTTGGACTGAGATTTTCCCATCGTGTAACCAAATAAACCGGACATCCTTCAACGCAAATTCCACATCTTACGCAATCCATACTACAACCCCATTTTCCCCGGATTCATTATGTTGTTCGGATCCAGCAACTTTTTCATCTCCTTTACAACCTTCACCACATTCTCGTCTAAAAATTTGGATTTTACAACTCCTATCCCATATTCTCCAGCAATATAACCTCTGTATCTCTTCACAACCTCACATAACTCGTTAAGCAACACTTCATACAAGCTTAGATCTTCAAAGAATAAAATTGGATGTACAACTCCCGAATCTAAGTGGCAGTACATTCCATAATTAATCTTGTTTCTTTTAACAATTTTCTCAATCTCTTCACAAACAAATGGTAAAGTTGTTATTGGTATTTCGAAGTCCTCAACTACTGGAAATCCGTCAAAATAATTTTTCAATTTCACATTCAAAAATTTAAGGTTGTCGTAAAATTTCTCGGCATGTTTACCTTTGTAAACTTCAACATCTCCGTAATCTCCTGAAAGTTTTTCAATTAAATCAACTTCATCGTCAACACTCGTATACGAATCCAACTCAATGGCTATCATCTCTCCTTCCATTCCCATGACTTTTGAACATACTGTATCGACGTATTCAATGCTTGTTGGTAAAATTTCATTGAGAATTTCAATAGCCAATTCAACACCCATCCTTAAATTTTCAACCTTTACAATCACAACTGCAAAATCTTTTGGTTTTGGTAACACCTTGCAGTAAACTTTTGTTATAACACCTAACACACCTTCTGAACCGATAAATAAATCTTTAATGTCAATTCCAGAGTATTTGAAGCTTTTTGACCCTAACTCAACAAACTCGCCATTGGGTAAGATAGCATCCAAACCCACAACGTAGTCTTTAATGTTTCCGTATTTCAACGTCCTTCTTCCACTCTTGGATGTTGCAACATAACCACCAATTGTACATGTGTCAAAATCCGGTTCGGGTGGTAGAAATAACTCTTTCCTGTCCAAATCCCCTCTAAGCTTGCTAAAAATAACACCTGAATCAGCCTCCAACATTAAATTTTTTGGGTCTATGGAAAAGGAGTTGAACTTTGTCATGTCCAATACTAATGCATTGTAAGGCACAACCCCACCTCTGTTTCCGGTTCCAAAACCCCTCGGCACAACGGGAATTTTGTACTTGTTGGCAATCTTTAAGATTTCACATACTTCTTCAACATTTTCAGGCTTAACTACGCCAATTGCCTTACCCGAATATAACGACGTGTCGAAAGAATAAGCGTAACGGACAGAATCTTGAGTAGAGACATCTTCTTCTCCGACAATTGCAGAAATTTCATGGATAATTGTTTTGAAAGACTCAAAGCTGACCACAAAGGGATTTTAACATACTCATGTAAATAATTTACGAAAAAAATTAAAATGATTAATCATTTTCAAAGGATTATCTCAATTCCAAGTTTTTCAGCCAACTCCTTGTACCTGTTCCTTATCGTAACTTCAGTTACACCAGCCACTTCAGCAACCTCTCTTTGTGTCCTTCTCTCTCCCGACAAAATCGAGGCGATGTAGATTGCTGCAGCAGCAACACCTGTTGGGCCTCTACCACTTGTTAATTCTCTCTCCTCAGCCTTCTTGATTATTTCAATAGCCTTCTTTTGGACATCACCGCTCAAACTTAAGGCAGCGCAAAATCTCGGCACGTAGTCTGCTGGGGATGTTGGCATCAGTTTTAAACCAAGCTCTCTAGCAATAAACCTGTAAGTTCTGCCAATCTCCTTCCTATCAACCCTTGAGAACGTCGCTATTTCGTCGAGCGTTCTTGGAACGCCAGCTTGCCTGCAAGCAGCATACAAAGCAGCAGCTACGACACCTTCGATGCTTCTACCCCTGATTAGATTTTTATCGACTGCTTTTCTGTAAATTACGGCTGCAGTCTCCCTGACAGACTTTGGCAAGCCTAAAGCTGAAGCCATTCTGTCCAATTCGCTTAAAGCAAATGCGAGATTTCTCTCAGTAGCGTTGCTAATTCTAATTCTTCTCTGCCACTTTCTAAGCCTAAACAATTGTGCTCTATTCCTGACTGAGATTGATTTGCCATAGAAATCTTTGTTGCTCCAGTCGATTATCGTTGACAAGCCTTTATCGTGGATTGTGAATGTTACAGGAGCACCAACCCTACTCCTTTTATCTTTCTGCTCGCTATCAAATGCTCTCCACTCAGGTCCAGCGTCAATGTACTTATCCTCAATAACTAAACCGCAATCTTGGCAGATGAATTCGCCTCTCCTATAATCTCGTATGAGGCGGGGGCTACCACATTCTGGGCATGCCTCAAATACATCCTCTCTCTCAATTTCTCTTCTTTCTATTTCCTTTTCCCTTTCTTTTTCTCTCTCCCTTACCCTTTCTACCTCCGGCATGAGATACCACCACAAACAGTTCATCCAAAATTATCCTATCCAACCTACCTTTCGGCTTTATCAGCACGAATGGGGATTTTGTTGGACCTATTATATCATACACGAATCCTACTTTCTCCATCCTCCTATCCACTACCTCAGAACCAATTTTGGGCAAACTTTTTATGCCCGAAACTACTATTAATCCGGAATGCGAGATGTGTTTCACCTTCCCAAGTTTCCGAAGATTTTCCACGAGTATATAAGTTTTTCGAAAGTCTATATATAGTTTTCGCATAAGTCCTATTTAAGTGTTGTGGTGTTTTCAGTTATTCGAGTTAGCAATATATTGGAGAATTAATTTTTTAATATTAATAAATTAATAAACCAAAGCATAAGTAAGTTCTCCGCTTAAGCGGTTGTTTATAATTCCCTTTATCCCGTCAATAGCGACAATTTCTTTACCATCTTTTTCTTGTGTCACAAATGCGTAAAAGGAGTAGTATATCACCTTGTAATCGTTGATTTTCAGATCCCAAACATTGTTCAACAATTTTTTGCCTCATTAACGGTTATAAGTTGGGGAAGTAATTTACCTTCAAATGGCATTCCTTTTTCTAAGTTAAATTCTTCGGACAAAAAAGTCAATCCACGTAAGATCATTTCCCGCCATCAAACTACACCCAATTCAATCTTTTGTGAGGGACAATTTGAAAAAGACAATCGAATCAGGAGAAAGTTATTTATTTTGGTGTATCGTTAAAAGATTAAATGCGTCGTACCGTCAAGGATTTGCTGATTGAGATTAAAGACACTTCCGAATTGATGATCGATCTTGCATATTCTGCAATCCTTTACGACAATGAAGATATAGCCGAAGAGGTCATAGATCTCGAAAACAGAGTCTTCGAGCTTTTAAAACAGATAAGAATCGTTTCGATCTTAGCAGCAAGAAGGGTTGATGAGGCAGAATCCGTTTCGTCAATACTGCAAATTGCAAATGCAGCCCAGAAAATGGGAAATGCTGCAGGAGATATCGCCACATTAGTCTTGAAAGGTTTTAAACTTCCGAAGGATATGATTAAGCTAATTTTGAGACATTCTGAGGAGACTGTCGCAAAAGTAAGAGTTTCAGAGAACTCAGAAATAGCTGACAAAACGTTGAATGAAACTAAATTGCACACAAAAACAGGAATGAGGGTTATAGCAATAAAGAGGGGCTTTGAATGGATATTCAATCCAGATAGAGATGTTAAAATTTTAAAGGGCGACATACTCTTTGCCATCGGAGACATTTCATCCTTACCAAAGTTTTACGAGGTCGTTACTGGTGAAGTGTTGATTTTTGAGGAGCCGGAATTTGACTTGGACGTCGAAGATTTGGATAACGCTGTTGACATACTCATTGAGATGAAAAATCTGTCTGAGTTGGCTGTTGATTTGAGCTACTCTTCATTGCTTTACAACAATGAAGATATCGCGCAGGAGGCAGTTTATTTGGAGGAAAAGATAGACAATATGAAATTTGATTTGTTGCACTGGGTTTTGAAGAGTAGCAAACACTTCACAAGTTACGAGAGCATCAAGCCATTGATGGCAATTATGGACATAGCATACTCATCTGAATACATTGCAGACTCTGCAAGGGAAATTGCTGAGATAATCATCAAAAAAATGGAAATACACCCGATTTTCATGGAGGCGATGAGAGAGACTGATGAAATTATAACAATTGTTGAAGTTACAGAACAGTCTAATCTCGATGGAAAGACGTTGGGTGAGGCTAAGGTGGAATCAAACACCGGAATGCATGTGGTTGCAATAAAGAGGGGTAACAGATGGGTTACAAAACCCTCCGCTTCAACTAAAATATTCTCAGGTGATTTACTTATAGCAAAAGGAAGTAGAGAGGGAGAGAAACTCCTCAAAGAGCTTTGCTCAATTACTGTATCGCCTTAACTAGCTTGTTTACCAATTCACTCCTTATCTTTGAGTTTCTTCCACTCTCACAAACCATCGTCCTAACGCCGATTATGTCTGGTTTAAGCTCTTTAAGCGTTTCAATGTGATTCCATGATAAGTTGCCTGCCAGTGCACAAAACATCCCGTTTTCATGGGCTTTTTCTACAAACTGCGTGAGTGTGTTGGTATCTAAATGATCGAACAGAGTTGTACCGTCTTTTATGGCTGTATCAATCATAATTCCATCCACTTCCGCCCTTCTTCCAACCTCGGGCAACTCCATTGGAGGTACTGCAAATATTCTGCCATAATCCGCATAAGCAGCAGCAACAATTTTCTTGTTTGAATCGTAATTCTTAACAGCCTTTACCACATTGAAGATCATTTCGTAAGCCTCATCTCTATTTTTAACACCGTACAACCCAACTTTTATGTAGTCTGCTCCTGCTACCGCTGCCCCCAAAGCTGCTAGGCTTGCCGTTCCCGGCTTGTAATCCAAATCACCTGTGGTGGCACTGATCTCTTTACCATGTTTTTTCACAACCTCTGCGATGTTCTTGATAACCCAAGGAAAGTTTGCCCCTAAAGACCCTTCTTTTGGATTTTTCACATCAATTATGTCTGCTCCACCTCTAATTGACTCAATAGCTTCTTCCATATTCATTGGACTAACAAGTACTCGAATCATCACACAAAGTTGAAATTTGAGTATTTATACGTTATCAAATTGTAATTTGTTTGGTTATGCAAAATTGATACGCAGTGTTGAATCTTTGCTGGTAGACTAACCATAGCCAAAAGATTTAAAAATTGTGGCTTAGAAATGTGTGAAGTGTTCTATATGAGTGAGGTAAAACTCGTTGAACTATTGCTGACGGCTGAAATTTACAACAGGTTTAACGAGCTTAGCGAAGATGATATTCCCAAGGAAATGAGAAAACTATTCTACGGAAAAAGTGGTATTTCAAGACCGTTGCCTGTAAAACAAGACATTGTTTTGAAATACGTAGGCAAGTTTGACAATTTAATCAAAAAATTGCCCTTCATCGACTTTAATACATTCACAAAACAGCTTAAGCTCACGTCTCTTGAGATTGCTACAAAGTGGTTTGCCCAGAGAGGCGTTGAATTAATACAAAACAATCCAGTTTTAGCATATTATTACGAAAATTACGATTCTTTGGGTGTTTCATATCAAGAGGCTAAGAAGAGGAATAAGCCCAAATACAGCGATAGAGAGTGGTTAAAGAGTATTATAGCTGAGTTGGAGAAGGATGAGGAAACAGCAGAAATGCTTGGATTGGTTAGGGTTTTCTCTCCAGAGGATATAAAGATTGAATTTAGCGATGTTGTGCTGGATGAGGAGCAGTTGGAGGAGATAAGGAAGATAGAGGTAGCAATTGAGGAGAGGGAGTTTTTGAGGCAGGTTGGCTTGATTGACATTGGAAAACTGTTGTTTATCGGACCTCCAGGGACTGGCAAAACCACAACCGCCAGAGCCTTGAGTAAACGATTCAATCTGCCGTTGGTCGAAGTGAAGCTTTCAATGATAACAAGTCAGTATTTGGGTGAGACTTCCAAGAACATTGAGAAGGTTTTTGAGATTGCTCGAAAACTGAACCCGTGCATTTTGTTCATAGATGAGTTTGATTACGTGGCAAAAACAAGAACGAGCGATGAGCATGCTGCTGTGAAAAGAGCTGTTAACACGCTGTTAAAATCAATTGATGAGATCAATTTGGTAGATGATGGGGTTGTTTTGATTGCCGCAACAAACCATCCAAGCTTGTTGGATCCTGCAGTGTGGAGGAGGTTTGACAAAATCGTTGAATTTCCAGAGCCAACGGAGTTGATTAGGAAGAGAATCTTCGAGTTGAGTTTGTTTAGAGTTCCTGGCAAGTTTAACATCGATGAATTGGCGAAGATCACTGACGGCTTTACTGGAGCAGAGATAAAGTTGGTTGTTAGGGAAGCAGTATTGAAGGCTTTGGCTAGGGGAGATAAAGAAGTGACTCAGGATGATTTAATTGAGGCTATTGAAGGTGTAAAGCATAGGTTTAGACTTAGGGCATCCTACTGACATGAGAGTTGTGTTGTTGGGAACTGGAGATTCTCCCGGCACTCCAGTTATTGGATGCCATTGCAGGACTTGTGAGGATGCAAGGAAGATGGGATGGCAGAGGAGAAGGTTCTCAGTAATGGTGCAAAATGCGGGGAAGACTTTGCTGATCGATACCTCGCCTGACATGAGAGAGCAACTTTTGAGGATGGATGTTGATAGGGTTGATGCTGTGATATGGACCCATTGTCATTACGACCACTTTATAGGCTTTGGTGACTTTTACAGGGTTCAAAGCAACGTAAACGTTTTCACATTGCCTGAAATCCACGATAGTATTGCCTACTTTATGAAATTCTTGAAGTACAAACCGCAAGAAGTTGAAAGTCACAAAACCTTCAGGCTTTTTGACATGGATATTACATTGTTGGATGTAAATCATCCTCCCGTTAGAAGCGTGGGCGTTAAAATCGAATACGATGGCTATAAGGTTGTTGTTAGCGGAGATACAAACAAAAATGTGCCGAACAAGACTTTGGCGGAGATGATAGATGCCGATTTGTTTATTGTTGAGGCTTTAGCCCCAGAAGGTAGATTTAGAAAGCACATGAATGCAGTGGAGGCGTTAAATCTTGCTAAGAAGATAAATGCTAAGAAAGTTGTTTTAACGCATGTAGGTCATTTCTTCCCACCACATAACACAGCAGTAAAGAAGTATCCGTTAGGTATAGACTTTCAAACGTTTAGTTTTGGGGAGGCAAGTTTGGATGAGTTCATTTAACATTGGCTTGGACATCGGTGGGGCTAATCTAAAGGTAGCTAGTGTGAGCGAGGGAGAGATAATATATTTTCCAATGTGGAAGAAGTGGAAAGAGTTGGATAAGCAGCTTTTTGAGATAAGGGAGAAGTACAAACCAGAAAACGTGGGGGTTGTGATTACAGCAGAATTAGCCGATGCCTTTGATGATAAAGTTGAAGGGGTAAAATATATCTCATCTGTTGTTAAAAAAGTTTTTAGCAATTGCAATGTGTTCTATTTAGACATCAATGGTGAAATTAAAGACAAGATTGACAATCCAAGACTTTTTGCTGCAAGCAACTGGGTAGCTTCAACCAAATTTTTGTTAAAGAATTACAAAAACTTCTTGTTTGCGGACATGGGTTCAACAACTACGGACTTAATTCCAGTAACAGACAAAATTGAGGCTGGAAAAACAGATTACGAAAGGTTAAAAAGGGGAGAATTGTTATATTTTGGGGTTTTAAGAACCCCCGTCTTCTACGTCTTGCCAGAGTTTAATTCTGTTCCTTTAACTTCCGAGTACTTCTCAATTACTGGCGATGTGTTTGTTTTAACTGATGATATAAGCGCTGAAGACTACAATTGCGAAACTCCCGATGGGAAGGATAAGCACAAAGATGATTGTATGAAAAGGTTAGCAAGAACGCTTTGTTGCGATGTTAGCGAAATTGGCGAGGATAAAATTTTCGAATTAGCAGAATTGGTAAAGGAAGAGATTATTAAAAAAACGAGTGATACAATTTTAAGATTGGCATCGAAGTACAAGCTAAGCAGGGTAATTGGATGTGGAATTGGCGAGTTTATTTTAGAGAAAGCAACCAAACGAGCAAATTTAGATTACATTTCTCTAAAAGAAAATTTTGGAGATTTTTCACATCTTTTTCCAGCCTATGCGATGGCTAAGTTAATTGAAAGTAAATATATTACTATGAATTACAAGAAATTATCAAATAACCATCCATGCTGAGATGAGGAGCTGGGAGATGTTTTGAACGTTACGTGTGATGCAGAAAGGGATGAAATAGTCATAAAAGTTTCTGACAAAAGGAATGTTATTGATACAAACGTCACGATACTTGCCACTTTTGACAGTAAGCTTAGAAAACAAGCTGTTAAAGTTGAGATTGACGTTCTTCCCAATTTATAGATGTAAGTTGTTTCGCAACATAATTTGACAGGTATGCGAAATCTATAAAAGTTTGAGTAGACAAAGCAAATTCGCTTGTTGTCCGAGTGCGATAGCACCGAAGCGAGCGTTAGCGAGCGGAGAGTCGCCCGAAGCCCCATTTTACTCGCCTCCTTTAAGCCTTTCTATTTCCTTTCTTATTTCTTCAACAATTTCTGGATTATAAATTTATTTTTTAATTTAAAGTTCTTTGAAAGGTCTGGAATGGCGATTCCAGACTTAATGAGATACGC
>QMZC01000069.1 GCA_003662995.1 Archaeoglobales archaeon | reverse complement strand
TGTCGATCTGCTGAATGTTACAGTTCCAGTTGCTTTGGCTGCAGCAATTCTCGTGTAGCCAATTAAAGCTGCAATGTAATCCAAGCTCTTTCCAGTTGCGAAATCGATGAAGGCTGAGTAGTAGATGTCTTCTGCAACATTCCAGAGAATTGCAGCTTCCATTAAAATTGAATTAGCAAACTGCAGTATTGGTGAATTTTCTGAAAGATCGATATCTTCGCCAAAATACTGTTTTGCTCTCTGCTTTGCAGCCTCTATTATTGCATTGTAGCTTTTTAAAACAAATCCGTTTTCAGTAACCCCATACGTCATATCGTTACCTCCAAACTAATAGATTCTCCAGAAATGACAGTCAGGCGAAGATTTACTACAATTCTTCTATTTTTGTCAGGATCTGAAATTTCTATTGAATCTATTGATTTTAGATAAGGATATTTGTTCAGGGCCTTCTTAATCTCATCTTCAATCTGCATTCTGTTGAAGCCTGACTCTACGATCTTGATGTAATCCACGCCAAAATCTGGATCGAATGGATAAGATCCCTTAACCGTTTTCAAAATTACACTGACATCTTGGGCAACCTTCTCTAGCTCTTCAACAATCTCGATTCGTTTAAGCTCGTTGATTACAAGATCACCACTGCTATCAATTTTGAAGGTTTTGCCGAACATATTACTTTGCTATTCAAACTCAATAAAAAGAAAAGTCAGAGTTTGGCAACTATCACAGCATCGTTGATGCTAAAGCGACGCTTGCAGTTTTTCTCAAATGGGTATTTTGAAAAGATAACAAGAACTCTATCACCTTCCTGCAGACTTATGTCGATTGCAGGACCAGCTACAGTATATGTTGCCACAGTTGCTCCATTGTCAGTATCTTTTACGACAACAGTTGCAGGCTCGTGGTAATGAAGATATTTCAAATAGGGTGCAACAGGGACTTTGAACAACTCTGTTTCATCTATGTCTTCAAGCTTTACATTTGCATAAGATCCATTTTCGAGGAGTTGCGTTACAACAGCTGTACACGCTGTATAGATTCCTTGAAGCCTCAAATTTACCCTCTCATCTATGATCTCGATCATACCGGAACCACCTCAAATTCAGAATAGTATTCATCCTGCATGCAGGCGTGTTCATAAGCTACAACTTTGAATCTTCCAGAGATCTTGATCGACTCGAGCTTAATACGAGTATCAAGTTTCCCCTTCCAGATTAGCAGAGATTTAACCTTGTACTTCTCCTGCTGTTCTTCGTTTTCATCCTCAACTCTTGTAACTTCTAATAGCCCAGTTTCACTATTTAAGATAATTTGCTCGATTATGTTGTCTTTTTTGACGAAGTAAGCTTTTCCATCCTGGACGAAATAAGTATATCCTGTTTCCTCAGCGAGCTGGCTTAAAACAAGCAATCCAGCATCACTGAATGTTAGTGGACGTTTGATTGAATAATTGGTAGAATCGATTTTACCAATCGCAATTCCAGCCTGCTGGAAAACTCGTTTTGCTATATCTGCAAAATCGGTGCCTTCTGGAACTGTGATTTTTATCTTCTTTTTTAAATCTGCAAGATTATCAACAGCTATTATCTCAGTAGCAACATCAGCTCCCTCGATCGTCATTTCAGCCCTCTTTACTGTCCCTTGAAATACCACACCGTAGTCGTCACGGTAGCCTGCTATCAGCACGAGAGGTGACCCAGCTTTGATTTCCTGCCTTGTTGCCTCGCTGAGATTGAAAATCGTGATTTCTGCTGTTGCAGCCTCGTTTGCTTTACCCTTGACTCTGAAGAAGATGTCGAAATCGTCAATCGTAAGAACTTTGTTTGCAATGTGTAGTTCGTAATAGCGGTTAAAAAGTCTACTCATATTTATCCCTCAAACAGCCAGATCTCTGTATCAGTTTTCTCGATTTTACGAGGGAGAATTGTGAAGAGCACCTCGTATGTGTCGGGATCTTTGGCTTCTCTCGGATTGTCCTTGACGAGCTTCTCATTGAAAACTATGGCTGAATCTTCATCTCTTACAATTTTCAGCACTGGAAAGCCGTATTTATTCCAGCGGTAGTGGAGCGTGTAGGCTTTTCCACCTATGATGGCCCTCTGCCACTGCGGATATCCCAAATTTTTATCCCAAGGAAGAAGCTTAACCGCTGGCATTCAACCACCTCCGAAAATGCCGCCGAACCAGCTTAAGATTGAGTCCAACCAGCTTTTATTCTCCTGCTTAGGTGGGGCGTCAGCTACTTCTTTATTCTGCGTTCCTACAATTGTACCTCCGGGAAGCTTCTTTTTATCATCAGTAAGCTGTAGATCATCAAGTACGATCATTTCTGTTTTTAGTTCTGCTGTCTGAATTCGCTTTAAAGTCAGTGTTACTGTATAATTGTTCTCGTATTCTTTTTCAACTTCAAGAGAAGTTATCACAACATTCTCATAAATTCCACGCTCATCTTCGAAGTCTATTATGAATACCTCTCTGGTGTCCCTGAGTTGTTTTAGGAATTCAAGTTCCTCATTGTTTGCGTAAACTTCCACATGGAACTCTTCTGGTTCTGGTTTGATGTAGTCTGCGATTATGTATCCAGATTCAACTTTGTGCTCTTGTACTGTGTTTTTTAAAGATATTCTACCTGAAACTGTTGCGATGAAGTCTCTACCTGCTATTTTCATGCTTTGCCGTTATTACAAAATAATAAAAATAGAAGTCAAACAAGTTTTGCTAATTTCTGCCTCCTCAATGCCTTAGCCATGCCCTCCTCGATCTGCTTTGAAACTTCTATTCCCAACTGTTTAACCCTCCCTGTGTGATCCAGCTTTACATCGTTGAGATGTATGTTTATGTCCGCCTTAACACCACCCATGTGGACCGTTTGGTGTGCTGGAGTAATTGCTGTAATAGATTGTATTTTTGGCAGTTCTAATCTGTGTTGAGTTATTGCTGTGTAGGTAGCTTTGGCGGCTGTGAAGCCCATTCCTACAGGAGTAAAAGCAAATAACTTTTGAATCCATCCAATCGCCCATTTTATTCCTCCAATTAGCCAGTCTATTTTTTCTCTGATGAAATTAATTGCAGCAGCTGTTTTGTCTCGGATTCCGAACCAGTTATGGACCCATGCATGTTGCAGGAGGAGGACGGCTCCAACTATGCCGAGAATGGCCCAAGTTATTGGGTTTGTTAGTACACTTATTGCGAAGCCCTTGAAGGCTATTGTTGCTGTTCTTAATGCAGCAGTTAAACCTCCTGTTGCGTATGCCGAAGCAACCTGTGCAGGAATTAGGCGAGTCATTATTGCTGTTGCTAACCGAGATTGAGCCAAAGTATTCCAGATCGTAAGGTCTTTCCACCATCTTGAGCCCTGAATGACTTTTGGAAGTACTAATCCCCCGAATGTGCCGACAGCAAAAGCTGTCTCCAATATTGGATTGCTCCGGATAACATTTATAAATCTCGTCATCCACTGAACAGCCAGACGCAAATAAGGGATATATACAGCCCCGATATCACCTGTTAAATCGCTCAGCTTTTCTCGGAATTTAACCACATCTCCATAAGCAGAGTCCATTGCTTTATTAAAATCGCCTATACGATCAACCATTTGAGGATATGCAATTTCCATTATCGCTTCCGCTCTTATTGCTTCATCACTCCAGTTGCGATGTGTTTTTCTGATTTCTTCCATTTTCTCTTTAACTTTTGATTCTTCAATTATCACTCCAAGATTTTTGAATGGTCTATACATTCCTGCTAATGAACTTCTGATTGCTGTAATTACATCATCAGTTGTTTTGCCCAAGGATATTCCTAATTTCTCCAAAACTGGTCCATACTTCAAAATCGTATCTTTAGCAGTTCCCATTGTAATCATTTCGCTGACTAAACGGGCTCTTGTCTCTTTCGAGATGTAGTTTACCTTCTCAGCTGAAGTTATGTAATCTTGTAAGGCTCTATTCACATTCTGCCAACCTTCTTTATTACAATCTATAACTCCTGACAAGCTTTCGATGTTTCTTCGGTACTTCTCCTCATTCATTGCTCCTCTAATTGTCAAGCCTATTACACCACTTAATGCCATTCCGACCCCTAAAAGAGCAAATCTATGTCGTTCGAGGATTGTGTTTATTTCCCTGAATCTTGACACAACAATTGAAGAATAATCTCTTACCCCTAGATCGCAAAACATCAAACTTGATGGCTGCTTCTTGTAACAATCGATTCCTAACTCTTGATCTGATGATAGATTCTCTTTCGATCTTATCAACTTGAGCAAAGAATGAAGCTGTTGATGCCAATGATTTTTCGAAAGCAGCTGACATATACATGTACTGGGTTGAAGCAAGAGAAGCTTTTCTTACAGCCCGATCTATCGTTCTATTTATCCTTGTTGCTCTATCTGTTATCTTGTCCTTCAATGCCCACTGAATGTAAGTATTCCTGATCTCTCCAGGCATGGAAAAATTTTTTATAAAATTGTTTAAAAATGGAAGTCGGTGGAAAATGCTGATTATAGAATATATTGGAGTTATTATTGGTTTGCTTGTAACGGGATTCTTCTTATTGGTGGCTGTATTCTTTAAAGATAAACCAAGCAAAGTTGCCACAGAAGCATTAACTATTCAGATCGTATTTGCAGTTATTACAGGATTTGTAATTGGATCAAGCTTTGATATTTGGGTATTGTTGAATGCAGTTGTAGGATTAATTCTGCTAAGTGCTGTAATAGCTGAAATCAAGAAACAGAATAGCGATAAACAGGTGTTGCTTGATAGATTATAGCCTTATCAAACGATTTACAACATCACGACTTCATCACCCACCCTTCTCAACCTTATTTGTTTACTTAAGTTTTCAGCTCTTTCTCGCTGAGGTATATGGATCTCCGCTTCCTCAGCTTTGATCTTGAAATAAATCGCCCACTCTAATATTTCTCGATCACTAAGTATTTGTTTTAACAATTCAACTTTCGGAATTTTAAACTCATAAGCTAGATCATAGTAGGCAATTTCATTCCGAATTTTTTTCCAATAATGTCTTCATTTCCTCGCCACCATAACCATGTAAATTGTAAATCTCCTCAAGCAAGACTTCTCTTATTGGCTCTGGAAGTTTGTCTATATCAACTTTGGGTTCAATGATGACTTTTTCGACCAATTCGCTGTTAAACTGCTCGTTTGCCTCAGCAACATCCTCTACAGTTTTTACGTTATCGAGATTAAGGTATTTCCTTCTAAGTTTTGCCATCTCCGCTGAACTAAGAACTCTCGCTCTAAAAACAAGCTTCTCGTCACCTAAGTCGATTTCAATGTCTCTCTCTTCGCCGACAGGCAGGTAGAACTTCTGCAGAATCTGAGCAGTCTTTTCATATTCGTTTTGCTCGCTCATACCTCACTCTTCTCAAGAAAGTATAAAAATGAAAGTCAAACAGCAAACGATAAATCTGATTCTTCTAAGTAGTATAGCTGAGCTTTGACTTCATTCGTTTCAGCATCAAATATTTCCTTAGTCCTGCTAATGATGAAGTTAACCGGAATGTATTTGTATGGATCCTTAAACATCGCAGCGTAGAAACCCTTGAGAACTCTCGCTCTCATTCTCCAGTATCTCGCAACATCAGGTTTGTTGTTGTCTACCAACCTCAACCCATTAAAAATTTGTGTTGGGATTTTTATCCTATCTATCGTTTCAGATACCATGTCTCGGTTTCTTGAGAACAATATTTAAAGCAAAGTCAGAAGACTAATATAGTATCTGAGCAATCTCAACTTTATGAAGCTAAATGTTATCGTTTGGAGAGAAGAGGATGTTTTTGTAATTAGAGAGATATTTACTGGTGTTACAACTCAAGGTAAAACGCTTGAGGAGGCTGTAGAAAACATAAAAGAAGCTGTAGAGCTTTATTTAGAGGAGTTACCAGAAATTAAAGAGGAATTGATGAAGAAGGACATTGTTGGTGTGTTGAATGTCGAAATTGCCAAGGTTATCGGGTGAAGAGGTAATAAAAATTCTGACAAAGTATTTTGGCTTTAAAGTAAGCAGACAGAAGGGGAGTCATATCACACTCGTTAAGTACGAAGAAGATCGAAAAATAGTAACTGTTGTACCACTCCATAAAGAGCTTAAGCCCGGAACACTTCTTGGTGTTCTTAAGCTGGCTGAAATCGATAAAAGAGAGTTTCTCAATAAAATCTAATAATAAAAATAGAAGTCAGCATTTCATAGATTCTACAACATCCTCTAAAACAATTTCAATACTCTCCAACAAAGCAACATCATCATGCCAGTCCTCATCATCTTTTTTTAGCTTGGTTGGAGAACAATATTCCCATTTGTAGGTACAAGTTGTCTAGGATACCAAGCCCGTACAGAAACAATTTGAGCCAGACAATCAACTTCATAGCAATCTCTGATGGACCTCCCCGATGGATGTACTTCTAATTCTATCTTGATCCCCTCCTCAAGTAAAAACTCAAGAGATTGTTTAGAGAGGTCATACTTGAAAAAAGTACCATCGGTAAAAATCCTAAGCCTCAACCAATGGCTCTCATTTAGATGTAATGATTCAAGATGTTCTCTTATCTCATAGAATATCTTTGTTAATCTGTAGACTCGATCGGATGTCATTCATAAGAAAAGATTGTACTGATTTTGCTATAGAGGTAGTTGTGAACAAGATCCCATTCAACCTTGTAATTCCTGAACCATAGTGTTTCTAGATTCGATACTTCTGATAATTTTCTTGGTGGGATAGGTAAAAACACTTTCAGCTCCTTAGCTTTGTTCAAGAACTCTATTTTGTGATCTTCAAGATACTTAAAATGGGTAAGATCTAGGGCTTTTCTTTTAATCAATTTCTCCCAGACGTAATCAAGTTTGAACATCCACTCATACAGCTTTTCGGGAATATTGATTATCCTAACTTTAAATTCTTCATTTTCTTTTGGTTTTACTATCGTTTCAGCTAAATGTGGTAAAACAGAATCATAGAGGTATATGTGCTCCGCCAGCTTAACGGCATTTCGAGCGTTGATAAATCTATCATGCACGAGTTTATTCAGATGAGTATAATGTGGTTTGAGGTGATCCTCTATCGGATCCTCAGAGACCGGACGGACATCTATTGAAAAATACTCTTTGTAAGCTTCTATAAACTTGATCAACCTATTAACTGGTTTCTTAGCCTCGTCTATACTTAGCTTGATTATGTTTTCCCATTTCGTATCATCAAGCAATTTCTTCCATTTATCAAATATTTCAACCCTATGAGTGGGTTCAACAAGTGGATGATGAAGTGGACTATAAGGTACAACTACTGCAGTTCCTGTCATCAATTAATAGTTGCATTCAACTTGTATTTAAAAATTTACAAAATTTTAAAAATGAGACTATTCCCACTTCTCTTCAATCTTCATTCCCATTTCCTCTCTATTTTCATGCACAGGCCTTCAATAGTGACTTCTGGGGCCTCATCGTTAATCTCTGAAGGTTTGATCGATTTGATTATCGCATCATAGCAGTTTATGGTTAAGTTTGGTGTTTTCACGGTCACGCTGATTAGTTCTTCATTAGTGTACATTTCCTCAATCTTGTTTAATGCCTCGCTCGTAACCCGGCACTTCAAACTCCATGTTGGCTTTTGTAGTTTGATGTTGTAGCCTGCGATCCTGTCAACTGCTTCGATGTGTGTGATCTCTTTTCCATCATCAGCCTCAAAGCCTAGAAAATCAACAACTTCAACTCCACCTACACTGACTGAGATCTCCGAAGCTTTCCACTTATTCACCATCTACACCACCTCACACCTGTATTGTCAGATTAAGCTCGAATGTATGGATATCTCCTGCCAGCGTTGCGGTAACGTAAACGTTCTTCAGTACTCTGTTTGCTTTGTCTTCCTCAGGTATTGAATCATAATCCGGCATGACTATTGTGTATCCACTCAAAGCCCCATCTCTAACCATCCCTTCAAGGGCTGATGCAATTGCAGCTCTTACATACTCCAAACCTGCTTTTGTGTACGGAATCTTTGCCATTCTGAGTCTTAGCGATGCAAGAGAATCTTGGATTGCTGTAACTGTGTAGTATTTTGTTCTTGTTATGTCTATGAACTTGGGATCTCCTCCTGTAGTTAGAGCATTTGAGATTCTATTTGCATTTGCCAAATTCAAGATCACATTGGCCTTACCATTCTCGAGCGTTGGAACGTCTCCTGGAGCAAAGTATTCGTTTACTCCAACATTAATGGATCTCCAGAAGGTTGTGTTCCACGGCTTAAGAGTCATGATTACTCCAAGGGCTGCAGCCGCCACATCTTCATCAATGTCAGAATCGTTGTGAGCTAAGAAGAACCCGTTTGGAGAGGCTAAGTTGGATACGGCGGTTGTTATTTCGCTCACAGTCGCACCATTTGCATTTGTGGCTGTGAAAACAACATTATTTGCATCAGCAAATTCTTTGAGCTTTGCAAGCAGGGTTGTATCTGTAACCATTGCTAGGCAAACCCCATGGATTTGCTTGTTCTCGGCGTAGGGGGCTAATGTGTTCAAAGCTGTCTCAACTTCTGTAGCTGTTGGGCTTCCTGGAGTTGCAACTTCCATTGAAACTGCATAGAGCTTTCTCACACCTTGAGCAAAGATAGCTTGTGCAGCTTTTGCTACATCTGATGCATCTCCGTGATCTGCTTTAACATCAGCAAGTGAGTAGTAGAGCTTAGGAGTATTCTTTGAAGCATAATTTGACTCTCCGACAACTGCTGGAACTCCCCATTCCCTCGCTGGCATTGCCGCTGTCTCCAATACTGTGTTGATTACGATTGCATCTCCTACATCTGGCATAATTGAGTTTGCTGAAAGAGAATATAAAAAGAAAAGTCAGAAGTTGAGAGCCGCTGGGGAGATTCGAACTCCCGATCTGGTGGTTACAAACCACCCGCATTAACCAGCTATGCTACAGCGGTCTATGAATGTCACAGAAACAACCTTGCTGTTTAAACAACAAAGTTGTTTTTGAGAGTTATAAAGATGGACCCAGAGGGATTTGAACCCTCGGCTTCCGCCTTGCAAGTGCTCAAGGGAACGAGAGAAGAGTACAGGCTAAAAGACGGGGAAATACAAGAGTACTTCGAATATAGAAAGAGCAAAGTCAAATCTGATAAAACCCTATACTGGATTGAGAAAAGCATACGTGAACTCATGAATCATACAAAGGGCAAAATCAATAGAAAAACTTTGATAAAGTTTCAGAACTGGTTTAAATCAAAATACGGATACCAATCACAGTGCAAATTCCACGACAACACCAAGAACTTGCTGGAGTGGCTCTACAAAAAGACTGGAGATACATTTTTCAGAGATTTGCAAGATGTTCTTGAACGCCCAACGAGGGATTCCAAGAAGTTGAATGAAATATTGGTGAGGGAAGCTGATATAAAAAACGTAATAAAGGCAACTTGGAGAATCAAGATCCCTAAGGAGTACAGGATAAAATACGTAGCAGCTATCCTTTTTGCAGCCTACACCGGGCAACGCCCAGACGCAACAATCTCAAAACTCACATACAATGACTTCAAGGATGCCTTGAGCAGAAAACCACCAATCATATACATCCCAGAGGAGAAAGATAAGGAAAGATTTCCTCACTGGGTACCGATCCATCCAGTGGTTGCAAAATGGTTAAAGAAGGCACTTGAATTGCACAAACAAGGGCACAAAGACGATGACGAGATAGTATTCACATACTACGCAATTAAAAAAGTATTTGACAAAATCAACGTTAAAGCCATCCACACTGGCAGAAAAATAACCTACTCCCACCTTAGGAAGTTCTTTGAGCAGATGTGCAACAATGTTTTAGTCGTTAATGTCGATGGCAGAACAGTTCCAGCGGTACATCCGGGATTAAGAGACTACATCATGTCTCACAACACAGGAAGCTTAGACGTTCAATCCTACGATGGAAAACTTCCAAGTGAGATCTACGAGCAGTACATGGCAGCCTGGAAAGATGTTAATCTGGTGCCTCCCAATCTCAAGAAGGTGATAAAATGAGAGTCTCAAGGAAGCTCAGAAGGCAGGGATCCAGCTACGTTATCACAATCCCTGTAGATATAGTGGGGTTGCTGGGCTGGGAAGCTGGAGATTCTATATTTTTTAAGCTTGAAGGTGGTAAGCTTATTCTTGAGAAAGGAGGTGAGATATGAAGGATAATGGTAGGGGAAAGGAGAGGAGGAACATGAGCATCTACATAGAGAAAGAGTTACTGGATAGGATGGATAAGCTGGGCATCAAGAATAGATCCCAGTTCATCAACGATGTCATAGCTGAAAGACTCGACGAGATCGAAGAAGCATTGCAGCAGAACGAGGAGATCAAGAAGATCCTTGAACATCCATATCTGGCTGTGATGGCTTTGATAAGGGAGTAACTTTAGATTTTTCACACAAACATTTTTAGATTTCATTATCATTAAGTATTTTAGTAATGTTTATGTAACATTAGTGTAACATTATCGATATGATTGTTGTGAAAAAAGTCGAGAAGGTGGAAGACATAGAATCCCTCCTCAGGGAGGGGTGGCAAGTGACAGTGATTGCGAAAAAAGAATCTAGAGAACTAGAGTTGCTAAGGAAGTGGAAGGAAGCAGGAATTCTATCGAACAGAGTACTCAAAGATCTAGAGGGATACGTTACAGGGAACGCAAAGAGAGAAGCTATAGAGTACATTGAAGAAAGAATACTAAGAGAAAGAAAGCACAATGAGTTGACAAAAGAAAAAGAAGAGTGCTACATGTATCTGATTGCACTGGTTGGAGCAAAGAAGAAAGATGAATTGTTGAAATTGCTCAGGAAAGCCATATTGTTATGATTTTAATTTTTATGATGTTTTATGATGTCTAAAAAAGAAAGAGAGTTTGTGGAGATTAGCCTTAGCTCAAAATCCAGAGATGAATGGTTGGCTAAATTGAATGAAGCTGGAATCTCAGAAAACTACATGAGATTACTCATACACAGACTGAGGAAAAAGGAAGTACAAGCCGAAAAAGATTTAAGGCTGTTGAGAGAATTATGGGTGAAGCTTGAGGAGTTGGGATATCAGTGGCGATGATAATGAGCTTACTTGCCATAGATTGGTAAAGCCAACCTATCACCTCCCTCTTTGCTTTCAGGGCGGCGATGATATGAGCCAACACATCTGTGGTAAACCTAAGTTTTTGAAACCCGAGTTATCCCATCACTTGGCAAAATATTATATAGTTGAAAACTATAAAATCTACAAGCTATGACACTTAAAAGCTGGGAACTTGAAAAAGAAGCTGTAAGGCTAATCTTAACTCTTCTTGATGAACATCTGTCTGAAATTAATTTTGACAAAACATACCTCAACAAAATAAAGGTGCACAAAATCCTGTACAACACAATAGAGGAGTTGAATTTAGATATAACGAGATCGTGGTATAAACGAGGATGTTTTGTCTGGAGCTGCTGGGGATTAGATGCTCTATTTCTACAGACTAAATTCACCACAGTTGACTCTAGAGTGCTTCCAGTTATGCCTTCAAAAAACGAGATTATCAGAGCCATAAAGAAATCTCTGCAGAAGTACCAAATCCTATTTAGGAAATCACATGCGTATCTTGAAGAGCTGTACGAAAAAGACGCTCCTGAGGAGTTTCGGAACATATACACCTCAAACTTAGCATTTAAGGAGAGGTATGGAGAATTCATTGAAGAGGTTAGAAGCAAATTCGGTACATCTCTGGAGCTGTTTTTCGGTGAATTGGTGCCGGTAACCTCAAAGCACGTCTCCTCTGCAATAACCAAGCTACATCTTGCTCTGAGTAGTGTAGAGCCTGTAGCGAGTGTGGTTATCGACTACACCACGCTCTTCGAAGAATTGCTAATCGGAGTTGAAGAGAAGGTAAAGAAAGATGAACTCCGTCCTGAACATGTTGATTTCATCGAAGAGATGTTCAAGTTCTACGACAACAAGGTTTGGGAGCTCCCTGCAAAAGTTATCACAGACAGAACGATAAAGGGAGCGAACAAAGAAGTTGTTCTGAGAAATTTGAACGAGAAGTTTCCAAAGCTCGTTGAGGAAGTAGAATTCAAAAAAGAAGATTTTGAAGACAAAGCTTTGAAGATGGATCTCTTCCCCTCTGAGAGTTATCTGGCTGAAAGAATTGACGTAGATGATTCTGCAAAAGCATATTCACATTTTATGACAGAGCACACCATTTGAGGTGGGCTAATTGGTTGAGTATTTCGTTGATACGTGTGTGATAGTGTGCTATGCCTCCAACTTTGGTAGAGTTGAGGAATACGGCAACGATTGTGATATTTTCTTTGGGAGGGATTTCGATAGGATAACCTCGAAAAACGTTAAAAAAGAGCTTGAGCGTGTGAAAAAGCGAAGACTAGAACTATACGCTTCTATTGTTGACATTCTCAACAAAGGAGGAGATTTATCTGATGTGGAAGCTGATGAAAAAGTTAGAAATCACCTTCAGGCAATAGTCGAGGCAGTAGATGATGGTAGAATTGAAGCAAACGTTCAAAATTTCAGGAATATAGAGATGTTTTTCAGAAATCGATGTAGAAATGCAATAAACAGGAAGATTAGAGCGATTGTAGATGTAGAAAGAGAATACGAGAAGAGATACCCGGGAAGAAGACATGAAAAGGTAAGCTGGGATGGTTTGCTTGGGAATAAAATAGGTAATAATGACGATGGTAAAGTCGTTATAGATTGTGCAATTCTTTCCTCTTTTAGAGGTAAGCTCATTCTGGTTACATTAGATCAGAAACATATCCTAAGTAAGAAAAAAGAGATTTTCTCTTTCATAAATGAGTATTGTTCTGTCGTCACAGACTTGCCGGATCCAAACTTTGAGATATATCATGTGGTGGAAGTGCTTGTGTAAGTCTAAAAACATGAATTCCAAGAAGTTTTGAAATTCGAGTGGTTTCATTACTTAGGTTTTGAGGCATCGAAACCCTTTTCAACTTCTTCAACGTAACAATTATCGATGCAAGAAAGCATTTCACTTTCCGATGTTCTTAAGGAGATCAGAGAGATGAGAGAAAGACTTGAACGTCTTGAGGAGCTTTTAGAGGATTTCATTGATTCAACTTTAACACCAGAGGAAGAGAAGCTAATCAAAGAACTCAAAGAGAAAGTCAAAAAAGGAGATTTCTCAGATTTCATTGACGCTGAAGACTTATGTATCGAGTAAAGGTCAACAAAGCTATAGAAAAGTTCCTTAAGAGAATTCCAAAGGATGATGCCGAAAGGATTCGCAATAAAATCCTGAGTCTTAAAGATCCCTTTGCAGCCAAACCAAGAAAAGTTTGTGGAGAAGAAGACACTTACCGTGTCAGAGTTGGAGACTATAGGATTCTCTTTTTTATAGATTTTGAGCAGAAAATTGTCTTTGTCTCCAAAGTTGATAAGAGGGGCAGAGTTTACAAGCGTTAGTACATCGAAACCCTTTTCAACTTCTAAAGTGTAGTTGTCATCAATGCAGGAACAAACTATCATTGAATACCTCACTCGGATTGAAAAGCAGCTTGAGATTATCAACAGCAAGATAGAGAATTTTCTGG
>QMZC01000068.1 GCA_003662995.1 Archaeoglobales archaeon | reverse complement strand
GTTTGAATGTAGGTTGCTATACCAAGTACTTTTATTTCCAGAGGTACTTTGTTTCTCTCGAAGATTTTTAGCTCTTCTACAATTTCCTTTACTTTTAGCATAATAATGCATGATTTTAAGTATTTGTAGTTTTATGTAATGTGGACAGGTCTGTCATCAATAAAGCAAATGTAAAAACTGCTGTCAGAAACTACCATACTATTCGACATCACCTACCACTTCCCTGTACCTACTTTCGGTAATCACTCCTTTTTTGTATAGTCTATAGGCGATCTGACTTCTTTTCTCTTTTGAAAGCAATTTTTTAGAAATTCTTGATTGTTCCTGATATTCTGGGTACGTGATGTATATCAAAAATAATAGCTCCTCAATCGATAGTTTCTCATATAACTCTCTTATCATCTTCAAAATTCCAATCAATTCTTTAAATTTCGGATTGGCTGAGTACTTCTTAATTAGATCATTGTAAATTTGCTGTCCCTTTTTAGTGAGGTAGATTTTTCTTCCATCGTATTCATAGGCTCCTGGGTAATAAACGGGATTCTCGACAACGTCTCGTACATCATCCGAATATGGACCATAGTGATGTTTAATAAAAGTGATAAAATTTGAAATTACTGGGTTTGCTTTTGAAAGTATAAACAACTCTTTTTCTAAATGTATAAGGGATGGAATTGGTCTATTTACTACACCAAGAAGTAATATTATGTACCTTTCAATTATTTCCACTTCGCTTAGTTCTTCAACTCCTTTTCTCATTTTAAATTTTCACCTTTAAAATTTTTATCGACTAATTATTTCCACCATAGGGTTTTATATTTTGTTTTCATGGTTCTATTCTTCAGGTTTTTTGAATTAATCTTAAATTAACCCTATTATTATGAAACTAACCTACAAAATTCTTAAATTTTTCTTTAGAAGATAGTTTATTTACAATTTCTAGAGAAGTTTTTCAAAGCCTTTAACACTCATCATAAAAAATAAATTAAATTGAACAAAATCACAACAAGATGAGGCTCCTTATAACATCAGACGTACACTCCTCTTTTCGACGATTCGAGAGGATTTTAGATAATGAAAGCAATGTGGATTACGTTGTTATAACCGGTGATTTAACAGATTTTGTAGCATCGCACATACAAAGAATTGATAAAATATTGAATTCGAAGAAATTAAAAGCGTTGGTAGTTCATGGAAACTGTGACCCGCCAGAATCGATAGATTACATTGAAAAGTCGTCAAGCATGGTAAATTTGCATGCTAAAAGTGTTGAAATTGACGATTACGCATTTCACGGTTTGGGTGGTTCAAATTACACACCTTTCTTCACACCTTCTGAATACAGTGATGACGAGATGCGAAGTTTCATCAACAACTTTGAGTATGGCGAAAAGAACGTGTTAATTTCGCATTGTCCACCACTCGGAATTCTCGACTTGACATATTCAGGCATACATGCGGGATGTGCTGTTGTTAGAGAAATTATGCACAACTTTGATGTGATCTTTTGCGGTCATATTCACGAATCCCCGGGGATTTATGTCAAGGATAAATCAAACATTGTTCTAAATCCCGGCTCAGCCTCATCGGGTAGATACGCCTTGTTCGATTTGAATAGCTTTGATTGTAAGTTGAAGAAGATCTGATGCTATGATTTCAGAAGTTTAAGGGCATGTGACAGGAAAGCTTATAAGGAAACTCTAAAAGGTCTAAATGAAAGGACTGATTGTGATGAGCAAGAAAATCTTGATGCTGATTGGAATTTTGATGGTTTCTTTGATCTTAGGAGTCTGCTGTATTCAGAAAAAGGATGTCTCAGAAAACAAGATTCCACTTCAGAATGAAACATGGGAAAAGGGCACATCCCAATACCACGATCAGGTAGTTCAGGAAAAGAAAGCTCAATATCGAAGACAAAACATTACCTTTCTAAAGTTTGTCTCAAGTGAAAACTGCATGTATTCTCTTGACACTGAAGAGGTCAAGGAGTTAAAATCCTTGAACATCAATGGAATTAAGAATTTGTCCTCTTTACAGTGTCAGACAAGATGGAAGCATAAGTGAAGACGTTCCGGAAAGCATAATCATTGGTTTGATCGAAAAAGCCCATCAAGCTGGATTTGCTGTATTTCTTGAGCTAAATACCGCAGGTCCGGGCAGTTTTCCAAATCTCGATAATCCGAAGTATGTTGACGATCTCCACAACATCGCTCTGCACTGGGCAAAGATTGCTGAAGAGGAAAAAGTTGAATTCTATTCTCCTCTGAATGAACCAGATGCTACTTTTGCCAATTCAAATTTGGTCAATCAATGGATTAAGACGTCTCAGGATTTGAGGGCGATTTTTTCGGGAAATCTGGTTTTGAAATTCGCTGATATTGGCCCTCGAAACATCGAGAATATAGGCAAGTACGATTACATAGCTTTCGACATTATGTGGGGCGATAATCGACATCAGGAGCTGAGGGAACATCTAAAAACGGCTGTTGAGAAGGGAAATGATTTAAAGAAGCAGTACAAGTTGAAGGGATTCTTCTTCGGAGAACTTGGGGCTGAGAGGTCGAGAGTCGGTAAAGAAGTCCAAGCGAAAATCTTTAGGACAATTCTTGAAGAAACTTGGGGCAAGGTTGACGGTTACTGCTTCTTAGGCTGGTCTGATTTGGAATTTAAATTTAAAGATAACGATAGGGCTAAGGGAGTAATTAAGGAGTGGTATGGTAAAACCGATTAGTTAGAAGTAAAGCTTAAGGCGAATTTAACGGGTGTTGCAGGAGATTATATAAAAACGACTTGGTAATTTCAGAATATCATTGCTACTAACCAATTAACAATCCATTTTTTTAACAACCCTTAATTGAACAGAACCAAAACATCAAACTTTAAATATTCAAAGTTTCAGTTTGCCATGATTGCCATGTTCGAGAAGGTGTTATTTCCTACAGATTTCTCAGAATGTAACCTGAAAATTTTAGATTACTTGTCGGAGTTAAAAAAAATTGGAGTTGAGGAAGTTGTTCTTATTAGGGTAATCAACTTGAATAGGGTTACTGGGATTGCAGGTGGAATTGACATTGAAGAGTACATAGAAACAGAACAGAAAGTGGCTGAGGAAAAACTGTCAGAACTGGTGGAGTTTCTGAAAATTGAGGGCATAAATGCAAAATACATTGATCCAATCCCCGCTGGTAATCCAGTTGTAGAAATTTTGAAGGCTGCTGAAAAGGAGAAGGTATCTTTAATCTTAATGGGCTCGAGGGGTAAGGGTGTTGTCAAGGAGATACTGTTGGGCAGCGTTTCAGAGGGTGTTGTTAGAAAAGCAAAGGTTCCAGTAATAGTTGTAAAATTTGAGCTTGTTGAGAAGGAAGATGGTTATGAATGCAGAAGGTTATTTCCAAAGATGTTTGAAAGAATACTGTACGCTCACGATTTGTCGGAGCATTCCGACAAAGTGTTGAAGTACGTTAAGTATGCAGCAATAAAGGTGAATGGTGAGGTTATTATCCTTCACGTAAGTGAAGACGATAACATCCAAAAGCTTGAGCAAATCAAGAGGGAGTTGGAGAGCGACGGTATAAAAACGAAGATTATCGTTAAAAAAGGTTCCCCCCACAAGATGATTTTAAAGGTTGCCGAGGAGGAGAAATCAACGATAATATTTATGGGATCCCGAGGCTTGGGATTGATACAGGCTGTTTTGGTTGGAAGTGTTGTAGATACAGTTGTGAGGCACTCCAGAATACCTGTTTTTGTGTATAAAGGCGAATAGTCCTAACCAATTTTTTGAAATTTTTGAAATTTTTTGAATGCCACACTCAGGAAGTATATTAGAGAGGCTAAAAGAGCAGCTATAGCTCCAGGCGAGATCTCAGCATAGAAAGAGACAAAGATTCCAAAAAATCCACTTAAGGCTGCTATAATGAAAGCCAAGATAAAAACATCTGAAATTTTCCTCGCCACCTCGTTGGCTGCTGCTGCTGGGGCTACAAACATCGCAAAAACGAGTATGGCTCCAACACCCTTCAACATTACAACAACTGAAATGGCTATGATTGTCAAAAGCAAGTAATTTACAAATGTTGCGTTAATCCCATAAGCTAAAGCTCCCTCCATATCAAACGAGACAAACAAAAATTCTCTGTAAAATATTATTGCCACGATTATGACAAATAAAGTTGAGATTGTCATCAAAACCAGATCATAATCTGTCAGAAGGAATAAATCGCCCATCAGCAACCCCCAAACTCTCGCAGCATACTCCCTTATCATCGAAATAAATAGAATTGCCAAGCTCATCGACATCGCAAAAGATATGGCTATGGCTGTATTTATTCCCTCATCCTTTGCTGCATAACCTGCTGCTAAAGCTGTAAACACGGCAAAGATTGCTCCGCCAACTATTGGGTTTAAATTGATAATTCCGTACATTCCAAGAACGATTGCTAAAGCTGCTCCCGCCAAGGCGGCATGGCTTGCCCCAGCAACCAAGAATGAGACGTTTCTGAAAATTGTAAACGATCCTGTAACAGATGCATTTATGGCAATAAGTATTATAGCTAAGATCGATCTGAGTATGTACGGTTGTGATAGTATTGACGTTGCAAAACTATCCATGGGTATCACCGAACAATGGATGTGCGTAACCCTCTTCACAAACGATAATTGGAATTGACGAACCATAAGTTTCAACCATCTTCTCAGCCGTTAAAACTTCAAAAGGTGAGCCGAAAGCTATCAACCTTTTATTCAGCAAAACGATCTTGTGTATGTGATGTAAAAGCGGATTTATGTTGTGGACGACCATCATTATTGTTACTCCCTTTCTTGCAAGTTCATCCATAAGTTCGACAATCTTATCTTGGCTTGGAATGTCAACGCCATTAAATGGTTCATCCAACAGCAATATTTTTGGCTCAACAGCCAAAGCTCTTGCAAGTAGCACACGTTGTTGTTGTCCACCACTCAACTCATTAAACCTCTTTAGCCAGTAATCCTCAAGACCTACAGCCCTTAAAGCCTCCTTGGCTTTTTCCTCATCATCTTTTGTTAGCTTTGAAAACTTCTTTCTTGCAGCCTTGCCCAATAATACAACATCTTTGACTAGTATGGGGAATTTTGAGGATATGTGCTCCTTTTGAGGCATAAAACCTATGTAATTCTGTATCTTTTCCCTACTTTCCCAAGGGTTTAGATTGAGAACTTCAATTTTCCCTCTTTTAGGCTTTAGTAACCCCAAAATGAGCTTTAATAAAGTTGTTTTACCACTACCATTTGGCCCCATTATAGCCACAAATTCCCCCTCATCAACACTAAAACTAACGTTTTCAAGGATTCTCTCTCCATTATAGCTGAATTCAACATCTTTAACAACTATAGGCTTCATATTCCACCCCTCATTTTCAACAGCAATATTGGAATGATTGCAAGCAAAACCAATGCTACGAATAGCTCATAGGATTGATTGCATTTAAGTTTGAAATCACCCAGTTCAGCAAACCTGATGAGATTTTTATAGTGTAAACCAGCATAACTATCATTCTTGCCCGCCATCACGAATTTGACATAGACTATCGGCTTTCCCGTATCCATAGACAACTGCCTTGCAATCTCCCCAGCCTTAGACTCTCTCATGAACTCCGGAAGCACAATGCAGCAATATTTCGTTCTTAGCTTATGTTCAATTTCAGCAATGTTTTTTCCGCTTGCAAATCCCAGCTCTTCGCCCAACAAAACATCGCCAACGTTCATACCCATGTTTTGAATTATGTAGCAAACCCCCGGCACAATAGCAACACACGATTTGTTTTCCAACCCTCGCTCTCTTATAATCTCCCTCGTTACCCTCTTTGAATTTTCAACTTCACTCACAAACACCTTCAAGTTTTGCTCAAAAAAATCTTTGTTCTGTGGAGATATCTCTGACAGGGCATTTGTAAAAGCCTTAGCGATAGCAATTCCGTTATCAAGTTTAAGCCAGTATCCATGGGGATTTTTGTTGTACTTTGGAAAAGAATCTAATTTTGCTCCATACTTCTTATAATCATCAAAATCGAGACATTTGTAACCATATTTCTCCTTAATTTTCTCCTCAAAATGCAGAAATTTTGAATTAACGAGTAAAATTAAATCAGAATCTTCTATGCTATCCATAGTGGACTTTGTTACAGTAAAAGAATGTGGGTCTGCACCTGCAGGCATTATGCTTGTTACATTGACTTTTTCTTTGCCAATAGCCTTTACAATCGGCATGAAATCTGGTAGAGAGCAGACAACGTTTATTGCAGAGGCTGGAGTTAATGTTAAAACCAAAATAATTATTGTCAATGCTGTTTTTGTGCTGTGCGTCCACATATTACTCCACATGTTACTTCACTTGTAATGAGTAACCACACGGACAAGTTTCTTTATCTCCATACTTTTTCTCCAGTGCCTCTATTAGAGAATCACTCACAAAACACTCAATTCTCGTAGCCTCTTTGCATATTCTATCCGGATCCATCTCCAATTCTGCAAGAAGACACTCAATTAATCTATGTCTCCTTGTCAAATTCTTACCAGCCTTTATTCCTGCACTGTTCAGCATAAATCCCCTTTTTTGAATATACACACCATAATTCATTTCGGCAAGTTTTAATAGAGCCTCATAAGCAGTTACTTTTGAAATCCCAAGCTCTTTTGCAACATAGCTTGGCCCAACAACATCCATACCCTTCAGGAAGGCTTTATAAATAACCCTAAGATACGTGCCCTCTTTCACTCCGTTAGGTTTTCCTAACGGAATAAAAGGTTTACGAGTTAACAAGCTTTTTTGACAGCAAGAAAATTGGAATTTCCACAGCACACACAGGTCCTACAAGGACTTCCCATCCTGTTGCCTCTTCAATCTCATCTTTATACCTCTCAGCTAAACCCGGGATCACAAGTTTTTTGTGGTTGACGAGATTTTGCAAATCACTCTCCAAAATTGCTGTTCTAACCCTCTCACCAGTAAAAAGGTTAAGATAGACTGCCATGTCAACGGAGTAACCTTCTGTGTCGATTATTAGCAGATTACACTGTATGTTAGCTTTAGCTAAGACTTCTCCTATCACAGCTTGGGTATGAGGATAGTTGGCAGTAACAAGAATGGGGGAACTTTTGTTGCCCGCCATGACAAAGCCCGTTTTTGTTGTGATTGTCGAAGGATAGATCGGAACCTTTGGCAGTACATTCTCAGCATCCACAACCATCTTTATATAGTCTCTTTGCTTACCGCTAAGATGTGGGCATTTATTCACATCCACTTCCCTCTTTATTAACCTCTTTGCAAATTGCTTGCATGTAAAACCACAATCCAAGCAATCCTCCATTGGCAAGTATTTAGAAACATCTATGTGATCTATATACAAATCAGCATGCATAGTGCTAATCGAATTACCGATATTTGTAGATTTTTAATGCTTATACTTTAAATTTTAAACCAGTATTTTGGTAATTTTGGTGGCAAGGGTTCTGGTGGGGCAGGCTGTCTGGGTTTTGCTTCACAAATAGTTATACTTCTGCCACATTTTGTGCATTCAGCAACAAAATCTAAGGTTATCCTGAAGGTGTTGTTTCCACAGGTACATTGCAAGTACATACTTAATCTTGTTCGGTTTTTACAGACTCCACTATCTTCTTTCCTGCCACAATCTCGTCTACACTGTGAATTACAGCTCCCAAATTCTCTATAGCCGCTTTTATTTCCTCAAAATCCAAGTCATTTCCTACAACAGTAATTTTAAGGGTTTCAGTGCTCTGATCGATCTCCGCCAAACTTACGTTTACACCATCCACACCATCAACTTCGCTCAGCTTTAATGCTAAAAGAACGTTACTCGGTTCGTGGGGTTTTAAAACATCCAGCACAAGCCTTCTTAAACCAACCACAACAAAAGGTTTTTCAGCCAATTATTTAACACTTTTGTTATGATCGATTTACACTTGCATTCTGTTTTCAGCGATGGCGAATTGATACCTTCTGAGATTGCGCGAAGGATGGCTGAATTGGGGAATGAGGCTTTTGCCATCACCGATCACGCTGATTTCTCGAATATTGATTATTTGATGAACAATCTAAGAAAAATGATGGATTTTAGAGATGATTACGAACTAGATATTTTGTTTGGTGTTGAAATAACTCATGTCCCGCCAAATCTGATTGGTAAAGCCGTTGAGATAGCGTGGAAGGAGGGTGCGGAGATAGTTGTCGTTCATGGAGAAACTATTGTTGAACCTGTTAAAGAAGGAACAAACATCGCAGCGGTTCAAGAGGAAATAAACATCCTTGCACATCCCGGTTTAATCGATTTAAATACAGCTGAAATTGCTGCAGAGAATGGGATTTGTTTGGAAATCTCTGCAAGAAAGGGACACTGCTTAACCAATGGACATGTGGCAAGGATTGGTGATGAAGTAGGATGTAAGCTCGTGATCAACACGGATGCTCATTCACCATCCGATTTGATAGACAAAAAGATGGCAGAACAGATTTTGATTGGAGCTGGAGTTAGAGATGTCAAAGAAGTGTTTGAAAATTCGAGGGAATTGATGAGAAAGCTTGGTTGAACAAGTTATTAATTTAACTATATTTTTATTTTAGATGACTAAAGCTCAAGTTCTAAAAAACGAATTCAATTTGGTTTGGTTAAAGCTATGATTAGGCTTGCACTTGCTGTAGAAGAATTTATGCAACTTCACGTAACTCTTACTTCCTACATCTCTAATATTCATAATTTCCCTAAATCTTTTAATAGGCAGATGCTCGATAATACGATCTACTACATGTTCTTTAATTTTGTTTTTTCAAGCATCTTCCTGAGCTTTGGTGAGTAACTCAGCGTATTGACTTCTTGTATCATTTTTTGCTCGATTAAATCAGGTTTATTGTCATAACAAACGTACACTAGGATGTCGATATTTCCGAGATACTTTTCCATTAAGTCTTTAACGTCTTCCCACTCAAGACCGCCCTTATCAGTACCAAGTTTGGGGAATGCTATTGACTTAATATTCAAACTTTTATACTTATCAGCAAAATATTTGAGACCTTCCTCGATCCATTCAAGTTTGGAAGGATACCTCCAATGGTCTTTTGTAGGGAAATTTAATATATGGGGTTCTTCCATCTGAAAAGTAAACACCATGCCCAAAGAACGCACTTTTATCAAATTCATCTAGGGTTTTTCCGTCTGGTGTCCTTTTTAACTTTCTCTTCTTGACAATTTCTTCGCTTGCTATAGATTTATGGTTGATTTTTTGTTTTTCAACAAGCTTCCGACATAACAAGCCGTGCTTTACCATAGTTGGAACGTTCTCCACGTGAGTTAGATAATAAAGTTCGGGAATCTTCTCGTACTCATATGGAGGATATATTTCTATATCATAATAAACTCACTTAATCTTAAGACCCATAGATTTAATAAAGTCCAATATCTCCTGTTTAACTGGAAGCAGTTTACATTTAAACTCTCTTTGAATAGCCTTAAGCGATACAGGATACTCTCCGTCTTTAATTTTGGTTTCTATTAGGTCTCTCAAATTTTCCACATCCATTGTTTTCATTTATGTTTGTACACAGAATAATTATAAATATTTTTGATTAGTGCTTATGTACTAAAAGTACAAATTAGAATTCCTTTTGCATAAAAACCTAGTGATATTTAGACCTTAAACGGGAAAAGAGAAATTAAAACAAAATTAACCGTAACTCTCAAGTAAGCCTAAAATTTCCTTGTTTCTGCTCACATAACCTTTCAACAAGTCAGAAGTCATGAATTCAACCATTTTCAACAGTTTCGTTTTGTATTCGCTGTTTTCAAAGTAATCCAAAGCCTTTACACTTTTCTCAGCGTAGTGTTTGATTAGCTCCAAAATTTTAATAACAGCCTCCTTAAATCCAAACCTTGATTCATAAATTAGTGGTAAAGTTTTAGATTCAAACTCCGATTTTTTATCTTCATACATCTCCAAATATTCAAGTAAATCATCAACCAATTGATACGCAATCCCCAAATTCAAGCCATACTCATACAACTTCTCAGCAGCTTTTAAATCATTAGAAACTATTTTACATGCATTTTTTGCACTGTATGCAAACAGTGAAGCTGTCTTTGAAGAAATACACTTGAAATATTCGTTTTCACCAAAATCTTCCTTTACGCTGTAAACGTCCAGTATTTCTCCTTCGGACATCAACATCCCAACTCTGGCAAATTCTTTAACGATCTCCTCACCATAAACAGATGTTAACTCCACAGATTTCGAAATCAACCAATCTCCCACCAATATTGCTAAAGATAGATCATACTCAACGTGTAAAGCCTTGACGTTCCTCCTCACCATGCCTCTGTCAATTACATCGTCATGTGCCAAGCTTGCGGTATGAATTAATTCAACAGCCAGGGCGATGTTTAAAACATCTTTGTAATCCCCACCACAAAGTCTCCCACTCAAAAGCACGATTATGGGTCTCGTTCTTTTTCCCCCAGCTTTGATGATGTACTTCAAAGCTCTCTCTACCTTGGGAATCGTGTTCGATTTCGCTACTAATTCCTCCAAAGCCCTGTTGATAATCCTGTATTCTTCCCAATTTTCAATCATTTTTAGTTGCACCAACAAACTTGTTTAAACATTTTACCCTTTTTTAAATTTCGATATTTTTTCAACTGCTTTTACGATTGAATCCATTATTCCGAATTCAACACTGTGCTTTTCCATCGTCACCAACCCCTCTATTGTCGTACCCGCTGGCGTTGTTATGCGCTTGATTAAGCCATCTATACTCTCTTTCCTAAGCAGTTCAGACGTTGAGTTGAACACAGATAATGCCGCCTTTTTCGATAACTCGGCATTTAAACCACACTTCAAACCAGCATAAATGAAGGCATCAATCAATTTTGCTATAAATGCTGGAGCTGAACCTGAGAAAATCGTCATCAAGTCCAATTCTTCTTCGCTTTTAGCTTTGTGGACTTCTCCAGTTAAAGATAGCAGATTGAAGATTTCTTTATCTGTTTCTTCATCGACATATTCAACATAATAGGCTGTAAAGCTCTTTCCAATTTCTGCCCCAACGTTTCCCATCGCCCTTACCACTTTAGCTTGTTTCAATATACTTTTGATTTCATGCAGCTTTACAAACGCCACAAAGCTTATTACGAGTTTATTGCTAACATAATCTTTAATTTCATCCAGAACGAGCATCAAATCCTTTGGTTTTACCGTTAAAATCACACATTCTGAATTTTTAACAGCGTAAGCGTTGTTTGTTGTAACTTCAATCCTTTTTAACTTTGATTTAGCGTTTAGTTCCCTTTTTGTTGCTATAATTTCATGTTTCTTTGCCAATGCCTTTGCAATTGCTCTTCCCAAGTTGCCGTAACCGATTATTGCCACTCTCATTTTTGATCATGGTTACTCTAACCCCAATTCTTCCTTCACACCAATTAACCCCCGAATGGCTAATTCGTAAAATTTTGGTAAATCCATTCCCAACTTCTCTATTTCCTTAATTCTATTTCTGTCACAACCCGCGGCAAAACTCTTGTCCTTAAACTTCTTTTTCACGGTCTTTGGTGTAACATCTGTAATCTTACCTTTTTTAACCAAAGCACACGCTATAATCAATCCAGAAACGCTGTCTGCTGCCTGCAATGCTATTTCAACGGGTTTTTCGTAGTTGCCAAATAGAGTGTGGTTGTGGGTTTTAACAACTTGGGCAATTTCTTCGCTAACTCCATTTTCTTTCAAGATCTCATAACCAACCAACCCATGCTTGGTCATGTCCTCCTTAACGATCTCATAGTCAATGTCGTGCAAGATTCCTATTAACTCCCATGTGTTCTCATCTTCATTTAGCTCTTTAGCAACTTCCTTCATGATTGCAGCAGTGGCAATGCAGTGTTTTATCAAATTCTCCGTTTTAACGTATTTTTTTAGTAAGTTTAGGGCATCTTCTCGATCTTCTATTGACATGTATCCTATTGAACTGCTGGGTAAAAATAAGTTTTATCGTTATCACAGCCAAATTTTAATATTGAATTTTAATACTAAATCTTCTTCTAAATCAGAATAAAGCATGTTTAAAATGAGATTGCTAGTTTATCGATAAAAGAGACGAGAATGGGATTTAATCAAAAATCGCAATTTCATGAGGAACAACTGAATCTAAAAATATTGTTAAATGTTTAACTCCTAACGAAAAAATTGGGTTTACACGTAAAACAAAGATAGGTGAAATCATCATCTTATCATAAATCTTGCATCCTCAATCCTCTCACTCTTACATCTCGGACACTTCGACGCTTTAATCTTGCTAAACTCAAACCCGCAGTTTTTGCATCTCGGATACATCACCATCAACTCTAAACCCTTCTTTCTCACGATCTTGGCAATCTTTTCTATATTTGAATAGACCTCCTTTACCCTGTTTGGCTCCAAATCCAAAAGGTTGCAGATTTCCTTAGCAGTTAAGCTGTTGTCCATCAGCAAATCGATTATTCTCTCCCTCAAACTTTTCACAATTTGAATTAGAGAAATGTATATTAAATGGTTCGCATATTAAGAACAGGTGATTCTATGGCTAAGGTGTACTACGACAAAGATGCGGATTTGAGCTGGTTAGATGGTAAGACTGTTGCTGTTTTGGGATATGGCAACCAAGGACATGCCCAAGCCCAAAATTTGAAAGACTCAGGCGTTAAAGTTGTTGTTGGATTGCCAAAGTGGGACAAGAAAACGTGGAAGATTGCAAAGAAAGATAAGATGACTGTCAAAGAAATAAGGCAAGCGGTAAAGAATGCTGATGTTATAGTATTCTTAATCCCAGACATGGTTCAGCCCGACGTTTACAACAACGACGTCAAAGACAACATGAAGGAAGGGTGCATGCTTATGTTTGCCCACGGCTTCAATATTCACTACAACCAAATTGTTCCACCAGAAACCGTTGACGTCACAATGATAGCCCCAAAAGCCCCCGGTCCATTAGTGAGGAGAATGTACTTGGAAGGTAAAGGGGTTCCCGCATTAGTGGCTGTTGAACAAAATTACACAGGTAATGCATTGGAAATTGCATTAGCTTATGCAAAGGGAATCGGTTCAACGAGAGCTGGTGTGATTGAGACCACCTTTAAGGAAGAAACTGAGACAGACCTGTTTGGTGAGCAAGTTGATTTATGTGGTGGAGTGGCTGAGATGGTTAAAGCCACATTTGATATTCTCGTTGAGGCTGGCTATCAGCCTGAAGTGGCGTACTTCGAAGCTTTGCACGAATTAAAGCTAATAATCGACTTAATTTACGAAGGTGGAATATACAACATGTGGAGGGCTGTGAGTGAGACAGCTAAATATGGAGGTATGACGAGAGGAAAAAGAATCTACAATGAGGCTGTAAAGGAAGAGATGAGAAAGATTCTAAAAGAAATTCAGACTGGAGAGTTTGCAAGAGAGTGGATTTTGGAAAACAAAGCTGGCAGACCAGTTTACACAAAACTGCTCAAGATGGAGAGGGAGCATCCAATTGAGAAGGTTGGAAGAGAATTAAGGAAGATGATGCCTTGGCTTGGTTAGCAAGCAATATGCACTCACTATTATTATTACAATCATTTTTTAAGATGATTATTATTATTTGTAAAATTTAGAAAAAGTTTATAAACTT
>QMZC01000067.1 GCA_003662995.1 Archaeoglobales archaeon | reverse complement strand
GCTAAGTATTTCATCGAAAAATACGATTTAAGGCCGTTGATAGGTGCCAACATCTTTGTTTGTGTTAAGGAGGATCAAGATGAACAAGTTTCGAAGGCTTAATGCGGCTGCTGAGGGATTTCAAGCTTTAGAGGTTGCAAGGACCAAGTTTGATGGATAAGCTGAAAGTTGAGGATTAATCGTTGCTTAATCTTTCCTTATTTTTGAATAAACTTGTTACACTTAAGATTTTACAATTATAGGTGAGATAAATGAAGAAAACCGTTACATTGTATGTTGATGCAGAATTATATGAGTTCGTGAAGAAAGAGCATGGAAGTCCGTCTAAATTTTTTGAAGAAGCTGTAAAAGAATTGCTAAATAATAAGCCAAAAACAAGTAGCAGAAAATGTACAAGCTGTTGGTATCGGCAAAAATATCGAGAAGACAACCAGCTCAATCTGGAAAAGATTAAAATAGCAAGAGATGTTTTAGATGAGATACTTAAAAACTCTAAAGATGCAAAAACAAGCGTAAATTCTGGATTTTCCTTCACCCGTAAAGATATAGACGAAATTTTACTACAAATGGAAATGGCAGATCTTAGTGAGGACCACATAAAAGACACCAAAAATATGTTGCTCAACTTTGCTCAAGCAGTTTCATTCCAAGTTAACAATAATAACTTATCTCGCTATATAAATGAATTAAAACAAAAATACGCTCCTGAAACGTTCAGGAAATATGTAATAGACATTAGATGGCTTTTAAAGCATATAGGGCATCCTGCAGCAGAACAAATTAAACTACCCAAAGTACCAAAAAGAAGAGGGATAGTAATAAAACGTGAAGACATCCAGTATCTGGTAAGACGAACCGATTCTCTTAAGTTCAAATCGGAGAGGTTGAGATTAAAAGCTGCCATTTTAGTAGCAGCCACTTCAGGGTTGAGAAGCGAGGAATTGTACAAGCTTACAATGGAAGATATTGATATTGAAGAGCGAATTATCTATTTAAAAGCTGAAATCACTAAGGATTCCGAGGATAGAGTTACTTTCTTCAATGAAGAGGCACAAGAAGCTTTAATTGACTATTTGGATAACATAGAAATAAAAAACAGACTATTCGCTCAAAGTACAGTTGTAAAAGATTTCAGAAAACTAAATACCAGTCTAAGGATGAAACACATGAGAAAGTTCTTTTCCCAGGAATGGGACAGGTTAGGTGGTCCAACTTCAATCAAGAAGATGTTGATGGGGCATGCAATTAGCAATGATGTTGATATATTGCACTACGATTTTCAAGATGTAGGAGATCTAAAGAAAGTGTACGATTCTGTTGGTATCAAGATATTTGATTAAAATTTGATTTTATTTTATCTATATTTACTAATTTTAAATTTATTATTTTGTTGTCAAATCATAATTGTTAAGTAAGTTCAAACCAACTCGATTTTGGGGGCAGGCAGAGGTTATTACGGGACAAGACTTTATGGGCACACATGTCCATATGTGGTGATGTTTATGACTAAGAAGGCTATAAAGTTGAGTATCGATGAGGATCTGATAACTAAGGCTCGTGAAATAGGGCTTAATATTTCGGCTTTTCTGGAAAATAGACTGAGAGAATTCTTGGACGGAGAAAATAAAACATGCGGGGGGAGGGATTCGAACCCTCGGACCCCTACGGGAGTGGATCTTGAGTCCACCGCCTTTGGCCTGGCTCGGCAACCCCCGCAAGAGAGGTGTGATATGCAATCTCGGATTGGGTTTCTGTCATGACATATCACCTTGTTTGGATTTATGAAGATTGTGGTATATGAAGAAATTTAAAAGAGGCTTTAAGATCAAAAACTTGATCCAGAATGAGTACATGTTTATTACATCTACTCAAAGACAATTCAAAGAAACTCAAAAATCTCCCAAAATCTTGTCCTCCATAATCATCTCGTAAACCCTAAGCATTCTCTTACTCATGTAGGATTCTTGCTCTGGCGTTAAAAAAGTTAATCTATCTTCTAATTTCCTCGCTAAGTGGTATCTTCCCACTAAATTCATTGAATCATCAGCGTACACTTCTTCATTGTCTTTTTTCCTTACTGCATCTATTAAGCGTTCCTCGACGGGATTAAAACTTTTGTAAACCAACACTATCTCTTTTGAGTATTCAGGGGCGATCTCCTTTACATAGCCAACATAAACATCATTTCTCCAATGTAACACCACAAGTCTCAATTCTTTAGCTCTCCAATCTTCTTCTAAGTCTTTCATAAATATCCCTCACATCAGATTACGCATTAAATATTTAAATATCTTGAGTTTTCTTATCAGTAGGTGATCAAATGGACAAGGAGATTGAAATACTAAAGATTCTGGAGGAAAATGCCAAACTCACGCCTGAAGAGATTTCTGAGATGACTGGTTTCTCTAAAACTGAAGTTGAGGAGACAATAAAGAAATTGGAGGAATTAAGGGCAATTTTGAAGTATAAGGCTATTGTTGACTGGGAAAAGGTTGGAGAAGAGCTGGTGTTTGCCGTAATTGAAGTTAGAGTTACGCTAACAAGGGAGAAAGGTTATGATGATATAGCGAAAAGGATTGCTAAGTTTCCAGAAGTTCATGCAATCAGGCTTGTTAGTGGTGAGTACGACTTTCAAGTTGTTGTCAAGGGTAAAAATTTAAAGGAAGTTGCATTTTTTGTTTCAGAAAAAATCTCCACAATCCCTGAAGTTAGAAACACTGTCACGCACTTTGTCCTAAGAACTTATAAGGAGGAAGGTGTAACGCTGTTTGAAGATGAGGAAGATAGGAGGTTAGCAATTGTCCCGTAGAAGGATTGCTAAAAAAGTTGAAGAATTGAAACCTTCAGGAATAAGGAGGTTTTTTGACCTAATTATCGGAAGGGATGATATTATCAGTTTGGGTGTTGGTGAGCCTGATTTTCCAGTTCCCTGGAGAATTAGGGAGGAGATGATCTATTCGTTGGAGAAAGGCTACACTTCTTATACATCCAATCACGGTTTGTTGGAGTTGAGAGAGGCGATAGTGGAATACTACAAGAAGTTTGGCGTTGAAACCATTCCTGAAAACGTAATAATAACGACTGGAGTTAGTGAAGGCGTTGATATAGCCTTGAGGGCTATACTCGATGCAGGAGATGCTGTTTTAATCCCTGAGCCGTGTTACGTTTCCTACAAGCCCATGACTATATTGGCTAATGGGGAGGCAATTACAATTCCAACCAATCCAACGTTCAAGCTAACTTACGAATTGATTTCACAGTATGCAAAGGAGACGAATCCAAAGGCTATTGTAATAAATTACCCAAACAATCCAACGGGAATGAGTTACAATAAGAAGGAGCTTGAAGAGATTGCAGATGCAGCGATAGAGTATGATATGCTTATTGTATCTGATGAAATTTATGCTGAGTTAAGCTATAAAGAAAAACATGTTTCAATAGCCGCTTTGGAGGGGATGGCTGAGAGAAGTATAGTTTTGAATGGATTCTCCAAGGCATTTGCAATGACCGGCTTGAGGATAGGTTACACGATAGCTCCTTCAGACATAACGGCTGCAATGCTTAAAATACACCAGTATTCGATGTTGTGTGCTCCCATAACTGCTCAGATAGGGGCTTTAGAGGCTTTGAAGAATGGCGAAGATGAAATAGAAAACGTAAGGGCTGAATATCTGAGGAGGAGGAACTTCTTCGTTAAAAGGTTGAAAAGGGTTTTGGAGATAGACATGCCCGAAGGAGCATTTTACGCTTTTCCAAACATTAAAAATACGAATTTGAGTAGTGAGGAGTTTGCAGAAAGGCTTTTGATGGAGAAGAATGTGGCAGTAGTCCCAGGAAATGCGTTTGGGGAATGTGGTGAGGGTTACATAAGGTGTGCATACGCCGTAAACATGGATAAGCTCAGAGAGGCGGCAGATAGGATAGAGGAGTTTGTTAATAGCCTGAAGTAATTTATTTTTAAAAATTTAGCATTCATAACCTCAAAAGATAGCCATTTTTCTTTAGCCAATCCCTGTGTTTTTCATAATCGGGCATAAGCATTTTTACTTTGTTCCAAAAAGATTTTGTATGATTTTTTTCTTCCAAATGAACCAATTCATGGACAACAACATAATCTACGACAGGTAGTGGAGCCATAATCAGACGCCAAGAGAAGTTTAGATTTTTCTTGTGAGAGCACGATCCCCACCTTTTCTGGGCATTTGTGATATTAACCTTATTATACTTAAACCCCCTCTTTTGAGCGTACCATTCAACCCTTTCAGAAATCTTTTCGTAAGCCTTTTTTCTGTACCAATTGGTGAACACCTCTCGTGCGATTGGTAGGTAGTTCTTCGAAAGGAAGAAACCATTGTTAAATACTAATGGTTCATCTTGTCTATCGACAATAGTTAATTTATAATATTTCCCAAGGTATAAAAACCCCTCACCATTTACAAACTCTTTTTTAACAAATTTGGGGTCTCTTGAGAGAATCTCTTTTCTCTTTCTCTCAATCCAATCTATGTGTCTGATAACAACATTTTTTATGGTTTGCTCACTTACTTCAAATGGTGCCCTAACGATTAAAGTGGCATCATCAGTTATTTGAAGGGCGATCGTTTCTCTTTTCGTTCTTATTATTTTCTCAATTTTAATTTCCATCTCATCCATCTTATCCATCACATCACCCTGCATAAATGTGGTATGCGAGTTCCAGCAACTTCTGGGCTATTTCGTTTCTTTTATTGAATAAAAGTCTCCTCTTTTTCGATTTCGGGAGCAAGATATGCGAGATTATGTAAGATTTCAACCGCTTTTGCTTAGTGTAATTTTCCCAGAAATCAACAGATTGTATCTCCTTTTTTATAATTTCAACTACATCTTTTGTTAAGTTCACGAGCATATTGATATCTTCCTTGCCAAGTTTTTCAATGGGGTCTTTTCCATAAATTTCCTGCTTGAGTAGTCCAAAGAATGGCATTTCTTTCTTGGGATCAAAACCAAAAGTTTCTTCTGCTTCTCTACCTCTTTTCATGTCGTTTCTAAGTTTTTCTAGTTCAAGGGCAAGTAATTCCCAATTCTCTTTATACTCTTCAAGTATTCTTTTCAATCTATCTGAAAACCTCTCATAAAACTCAGGGTCTTCTTCATAATGCTTTTCGATGTATTCTTTTATTGCATGCTCAAGTTCTATAGCTTTTGCTTTGTGTGATTTCTTTTGTTTGATGTTTTTAATGAAATCGTCTGAAAACAGTGGTGTGGGTGGAATCTTTGGATTTACTCCCTTAGATATTAGATATTCCTCAACGATTTCTCTTATCTTTTTGCTTGCGTCTCTAATACTCAATTTATCATCACGATACCTATTTCTTGCAGACTCTTTAATGAAGCTCAGTATTTTAAGATCAGTTACATATTTCAGAGCTTCAGGATCAGGGAGAACTTTGTCCATAGCTCTGTTAAATCTTCTAACCAAACTTATAAAGTCGTTTCTGACTTCTTCATCTACAAGGAGATCTATGCATTCGTCAATATTTTCTCTCCAATCCTTTATATCGTATTTTTTGAAAAAGTCGTTTATTTGATTGTGAATAAATTTCAACTCATCAATACTTTTAGCTTTATTAACCACAACCATACCAATTTCTTCTATATCTTCATTTGCGTAGATTGCAAGAGCTTTTCTTAAATGCTTTAAAACTCCAACATAATCTACAACAAAACCGCAACTCTTGTTTTTATAAACTCTGTTAACCCTTGCGATTGCTTGAAGTAAGTTGTGATCTTTAATGACATCATCCAAGTACATAACCTGCTCAAGGGGCGCATCAAAACCTGTAATGAGCATTCTGTTTACAACGATTATGCCAACATCCCCACTAACTCCGCTTTCATCGGTTTTATCAAAAGGAAGTTTGAAGCTTCTTATAATCTTATCATGTTCATTTGGGTCTGTATAAGGTTTGTAATCAGGCGGATCATTTGGAGCAGCAGAAATGACCACAGCAACCTTTAGCTTTTTTAGAGATTCTATGTCTATCTTACCGTTGTTTTCCTTTTCTAATTCTTCTATTTTCTCTCTCAGTGCATCTTCAAGGGCTTTTTTGTATCTTATTGCTGCAAGTCTTGAGGTTGCAACAACTTGTGCTTTGAAACCATTTGGAAAAACATGTGTTACGTAATGGTCAATCATATCTTTTGCTTTATCCCTTATGACATTTTCATCTTCAAGATACGCTTTCCATGTATACCTCCCCATGATTTTGGCTTTTTGCTCTGCATCAAGCATTGAGAACACGTCTTCAAATCGTTTGTTTGCAGAATCTTCATCAGAAATTTCAGCATCGTGGGTTCTTCCTTCATAAACAATTTCAACAGTCACACCATCTTCAACAGCCTGCCTAATGCTGTACTTATCTATATAGTCTCCAAATGTCTTCTCAGTCTTTTCGATGGGTGTGCTCTGTGAAGGCAATTTTTGTTGCATTGGGCAAGGCTTTTCTTAAATTAGCACCAAAAAGTTTGTACTGGGTTCTGTGGGCTTCATCAATCATAATTAGAATGTTGGGGGACTTATTAAGCACGGGAAACTCTTTTTTAAGTTCTCTTTCCTGAAATTTGTGGATCATGCCCATGACCAAATCAGGGGTGTTTGTTTTTAGTAATTCTTTGAGTTTTTCTATGCTATCAGCTAAATTTACAGTGTAGCCAACACTTCTCGACGTATCTCTAAGCTGCTTTTCCAAATCTTTGCGGTCTGTAACAAAAACTATCTTGAAATTCGCAAGTTCTGGATCGTGATACATTGCCCTAACTGTAAACATCATTGTTAACGATTTGCCAGAGCCCTGAGTGTGCCAGACAATTCCGCCCCTCTCCTCAGGTGTTTTGCCCTCTTTTATCCTCTTTATTATCTTTTTAACAGCTCTAAATTGTTGATACCTCGGCACGATTTTTATCATTCCTTTTGAATCTTCTTTGAAGATAGTGAAGGTGTGGAGAATTTCAAGCAGATTATTTTTGGATAACATGCCCTGAATCAAAACCTGCTGGCTTGTAATCACTTTTTCACCTATATCACTAAGGCTATAAGGATATGGATCTTTCCACTCAACGAAGTGTTCGTATTCTGCAGTAATGGATCCATATTTTGCTATCTGATTACATGCGGCAATTGTGAAAAGGTTATACCAGAAGAGTTTTTCGTTGCCCTCCTTCTCTCCCCTCCTGTTGGAGTATCTCATTAGTTGCTCTATTGCCTCTGTTATGGGGTCTGAGATTGTAGGGGATTTGCATTCAACAACAACCAACGGCAAGCCATTCACGAATAAGACTATGTCAGGGATAATGTGTTTTTCAGTGCCGGGAACATTGACTTTAAACTGTGAGATGGCGATGAAAGAGTTGTTTTCAGGGTTTTTGAAATCTATAAATCTCACAGTAGGGCTTCTCTCCCCAGTCTTTCTGTTCTCCGATACAGATGTATTTTCAAGTAGTAAATCGTGAATTTCTCTGTTCACTTCAAGAAGTGAACTTGCTGTTGGTGTTGTGATTCTTCTCACAACCTCATTAACTTGATCATCTTCAATCCAGGGGTTTATTCTTTTGATGGATTCTTTCAAAACATCTTCAAGGATTACTTCCCTAAAACTCTCCCTAAACCTTACACTCTCACCATAAATTGGTTCTCCAGAACTGTTAAATCTCAAAATCTCTTTAACGTCTTCTGGGTTGTCTTTGTTCTGCCTGTAAATTTTCCAGCCTAATCGCTGGAGTTGAGCGAGGAAAGGATTTTCAACGTAGTGTTCTTCGTCAAGTTTGCGGTACATTTTTCAGCCCTCTCCAGAATGCACATTCTCAAGCAAGTACTTAACGGCAACTTCAAGTTCGGGCAACTTATTCTTAACTATATCCCAAATGATTTCCACATCAACACCAAAGTACTGGTGAATTAAAATATCTCTAAGCCCAGCAATCTTTCTCCAGTCCAGTTGGTAAAGCTTCCTTTTCTCCTCTGGAATTTGCTTTACGGCTTCACCAATGTTTTCAAGAGATTTCAATACAGCGTAAAGAACGAGTTCATTTTCTGAGAAATCCTCCAAATCTTCAATTTCCTGCGTAAATCTACCAATACGATTAATCTCCTCGATTATATCTTCAAGTATAAACTTCAAATCTCTTTTAGACATACACAACCTCTTTCAATATGTGTGGCTTTAACCTCGGTTTTAGGGCTGTTTTACTCACAAGATCAACCTTCACGTTGAGCAATTCCTCGAGATAGAACTTTAAATCCATGTAATTATCAAAGGTCTTGTACCCCTCTTTGAATTCAACAAGAATGTCCAAATCGCTACCTTCTTTTTGCTCTCCTCTTACATAAGAGCCAAAAATACCGAGTTCTTTAACCCCAAATTTCTGTTTTAAATTATCGCTATGTTCTTTCAAAATCTCTTTTATCTCTTCAAAATTTCTCATGCTTCCACCTTTTCTACATCTTTTACATCTTCAATTAAGTGATTTACCCTAACCTTTCCGCTTAGCAAATCCTCCATCAACCCCCTTTTTATTCTTTCAAGTTTTTCTTTATATTTTTGTTCCCTCTCGATTGTTTTGTCTATCTGGGAGAGGATGGAGGCGATGCGTTTTTGTTCTGGGAGGGGAGGAAGAGGGATTTTAAAAGTTACAAAATCTCTTTGATATAGGTGATTTATTGTTGAACCAGCCTGAAGGATTTCTATAAACTTATCAAAAATAAACGAAGTCAGCACATAGTATAGATATCTAGGATAATAAGCATCGTCAATCGGCCTTAAAACAAAAACGCCAGTTCCTAGTGTTGCAGGTTTAGGTAACTTGCCAACATACGCCACTTTACCAATTGTACCATCTTTTGTAACTAGCACGTCGTTTTCTTTAAGTTGAATATTTTTGTCCATTTCATACCTCTTTTTACTTACATAAACGCAACTATTCCAATCTATTTGTCCGTCCTTAAAATTTATTCCAGTTACTAAATAATATTCCCCATCTTCAAGGTATTCTTGAGTTGTTAAGCCATGCCATCCTATTCTTCCCTTTAAGATACTCACCTCACCTAGCTCTACAACCTTCCACTCTTCTGGCATCCTGCCAAGCGGCGAATCCTTGAACCTGCGAATACGAGGCTTTACATTTATATCCCCATCCTTGGAGACCAGTATAAAGTTAATCCTATCTGAAAGATCAAAAATTTCCTCAAAATTCTCGATGTTAAATCCTATGAAAACAGCATCTTCATAATGATATTCCTCAAGCATTAGGTTTTCCAATTTCTCAACATCTCGTTTTATAGCACTTAAATTCTCACTTTTCTTAACTTCTATGGCAAAAAGACTTTTGTCTGTACTTCTCTTGTGAATTATTATATCAGGTCTTTGTCTTTCTTCGTTCTTCTCTACCTCACTATCAACGTCCCATTGAGGATACATCTCTTGGAGGTATCTTGATAAATGACTCACTAAATTTTCTTCACGCCCAAACAGATGATCTCCACACTCAAACGCTATTCTAACAGCGGTAACTAATTTATTTTTCTCAAACTCAAAAGCTGTAATGCCTTTGGTTAGCAAATCCTGCATCAAGCCTTGCTTGATTCGTTTGTATTTCTCTATGATTTTGTCGGTCTTTTCTATGGCGTTGTCTATCGTCTCTAAAATTTCGGCGATTTTGCGTTGTTCTGGGAGGGGTGGGAGTAATATTGGAATTAACTCTAAGCTAGATTTTTTAACTGATGGGACTGCTGTTTCCCCAGCAATCTGTTTTAGATCTACTGCCCATAAAAAGTAATAATAAAGGAATTCAGGAGAACTATCTGTTAGAATAACTCCTGCAATATTATTATCAAAAGTAGCAAATACTTTTAAAATTCGATATTTATTATGATATACTGCCATTCCAATTTTGGGAAAAATTATAGTCCCAGAAGGAAATATTTTAGCTTTCAAAAGATCTATAGTAGCCTTATCGATATAGTTATCAGCGGAGATAATATATTTAGATGTTCTATTTAAATCTTCAACTTTAATAAAAGGATAATCTCCTGAATCTCTTCCCTGATATTTTACTGGAAATCCAAAACCACTTACTACTTCAGCAATTTCTCCCAGCTTTATCCTTTTCCACCCCTCAGGCACTCTCACATCATCAGCCATAATATCTTAGCCTCGTCAAAAACTCATCCAACTTTCTAACTTCCTCATCTTTCTCAGCTTTTAACTGGGTTAATGGAGCAGAGTACTTGTCCCACAATTTCTCAAAAATCTTAATTAATTCTTTCTTCTCGGCATTAAGATACTTCTCCAACTGCCGGTTTATCAAATCGTAAAACTTCTCAAGAAGTAGCTCTTTTGCTTCCTCCTCTGTCAACGACTCTCTCTTCTCTTTTACCTTTCTCTCAAGTTCCTGCTCTTTTGTCTTCAATTCTTTCTTCAATTTCCTCAATTCTTTTTCCTTACTCTCTATCTTCTTAATCAAACTCTCCCACTTTGATGCTTCTCTAAGAGCAGATTCTTGCCAGCTTGCACGTAAATCCTTTACGATCTCTTTCAGGTATTTCTTCACCTTACTGGCAGTCTTTTTCCCGTTTTCTTCTTCATCCCAATCTTCAACCTCATCAAGCAACTCATTAAGCTCTCCTTCAACCTCTGCAATTTTTGTCTCTAACTCCTCAATCTTCTCTAAATCATCAGAAAAGAATTTTTCCTTAATTCTTTCATCCTCAATCAACCTCTTGCTCCATCCAGAAGCTACAATAGTTTTAAAGTCGTATCTCAACTCTTCCCACCAGTTTACAAAGACTCCAGCAACCTTAAACTCATCTAAAACACCCAAAGGTAAAAGCTTCTGTTTTAAGCTTGCCATCGCCGCATTTCTGAAGTCCCAGAGATTGTTATTTCCATGAAAACTCTCTATCTCTCCCTTTACTTCTCCCCACCAATCTTCTAATCTCTCAAAATGCTCTGAGATTACACCTTTAACCCCTTCGTGATCCTCAATAATCTCCTTTATCCTGCTTTTATCTTCTATTGCCACAAACTCAAAATACTTATCATCTCTCTCCTTTAACAAAATCTCTGGAGTTATGTTGAATTTTTCCATCTGCCTTTTGTAAAGCTCCACCTCCCTCTTAGGCACTCCACCAATCAAATGAGCGTGAACGTCCTCAATCTCAGGATCTGGAGAATTGTCCACATATCTTCTTATGTTTAGATTGAAATCGTTCTCCTCAATCTCCTTAATGTCCACGAGCCTTGAATACTTTGGAATTTCCAACTTTTTCTCAAAAACGGTAACGATTTTCTCAATGTCCTCAGGTCTAAGATAATTCTGATTCCTCCCTTCACCAAATTCTCTGTCAGCATTTATGAACAGGATCTTATTTTTAAGATAGGGTGGTTTCTTCTTGTTGATAACAATAATGCATGCTGGTATGCCTGTATTGTAAAAGAGCTTTGGAGGCAGACCAATTATCGCTTCAATTAGATCATCTTTAACAATTCCTTCTCTTACAACCTTCTCCTGACCACCCCTAAACAAAACACCATGAGGCATTACGCTTGCCATCACACCATCATCCTTCAAGCTGGCAATCATGTGCTGCAGAAACATTAAATCTGCTTTTTTACCTGTTTCAGGAGTAAATCCGTATTTGAACCTCTCAGGATATTGCATATTCGATTTTGTGTAATTCTGCGAAAAAGGAGGATTTGCTAAAACCCTATCAAACTGCTTTATGTACCCATTCTCAACAAACATGGGTGTTGTTAGCGTGTCTTCGTTCTCTATGTGTGCATCAGGAATGCCATGCAAGATCATGTTCATTTTGCAGATAGACCACGTAACACCATTCAACTCTTGCCCATACAATGCCAAATCTCTTGGATTTTGACCTTGTTCTTCTACATACTGCCTCGACTGAATAAGGAAACCACCAGAACCGCAGGTTGGATCATATACTGCCATGTCTTCCTGCGGTTTCACAAGCCTGACCATTAGTCTAACAACATGGGAAGGCGTATAAAATTCGCCACCCTTTTTGCCTGCTGAATCTGCAAACTGTTTTATTAAATATTCGTAGGCTGCTCCAAGCAAATCTGGAAATTCAAAATCTTCGTTTCTTAACCTGTATTTGTTAAAGTGATGAATTAAATCCACAAGCTGCTGATCTTTAAGGCGGGTTTTTCCTTTCACAGCATTGAAGTCTATGTGCTTCAAAACACCATCCAGTTCAGGATTTGCCTCTTCCAAAGCTGCGAGAGCTTTATTTAGCTGATTTCCAACGTCTTCTTTCAGGTTTAGTATGTTATTCCATCTTGCCCTTTCAGGAACGAAGAATGCATCATCGTATAGGTTGGGATCTTCAATAAGTTCTTCTATTTCTTCATCAGAGAACCCTTGAGCTTTAAATTGCTCCCTAAGCTCTTCCTGCTTCGCCTCAAAGACGTCAGAAACACGCTTCAAAAACAGCATGCCAAAAATGTATTCCTTGTATTCAGATGCATCCATCTTACCCCTAAGGATGTCGGCTGCTTTAAACAAATGAGTTTCAAGCTGTTTTAAGGTTATTTTCTCATCATTCATTTTCTCACCCAACTACATTTTCAGGATTGGATTGGGCTAAATGTTCTTGAATGTGTGCACGTATCTTAAGTTGTTTATTTTTTACTATTAACAAATTTGATCTTTATTAACTTTAAACTTTTTCAATATCTCCAGTTATAACCACAATTCACTTCCTACAAATTGAACAACTACTCTACAGCAATCACACAACTAAAATAACAAATAACTCAATCAAAAATATAGAGTATGGTCAAAGTTAAGCTGTTTGCAAACTTTAGAGAAATTGTTGGTTCAAAGGAGATTGAGATTAATGCTAAATCTGTTAAAGAACTGTTAAACTCGCTCATTAAAGACTATCCTAAGCTTAAAGAGCATTTCAGCGAAAATAGGCTCAAAGAATACGTCCACATCATGGTCAACGGTAAAATTGTAGAAGATTTAGATGAAAGGTTAAACAAAAACGACGTTGTAGCAATATTCCCGCCTGTAAGTGGAGGATTTAATTAGTTTTTAATTTTTATTTTGCTATACGCTCATCAACAATATAACGTTGTGCACACTCACATATCCCAACACGGTTGCTGAGATTAGGATGCCAATAAACAAACCAAGATATACGCCTTTATATAACACTTTGCCAACATTTGCCGATCTAAGCTTAAGCAGCAAAACCGAAATTGCAACGACCATTGACAACTTAAACAAGATCATCAGAATGGGTGAGGTCCTGTACAACCCCAATATAACCGGATTTAGCTCCTGAAAAGTTCCCCTCTCCAAAGCTATGCATGTGGTAATTAAATCAATCGCATTAAACAAATTTAGCATTGCAACGGTTGAAAAAGCCAAGTCTTTTTGCATGTGGAATGTTGTAAAAAATAGATAAAAAATTTTCGATATAAAAATTTTAATTATTGTTATTATTGTAATTATGTAATTACCAAATTGTAAGTTATTGGATTCTATCGTAGCATCTACAAGGACCTGTCCACTTTAACACAACTTCCACCTCAAACGATTATAATAAAGCATGAACAGCTTACAGAACAAATTCCAGTTTCTAACAGGATTTAAACAAGTAATTGAGCAAAAGAATATCTTT
>QMZC01000066.1 GCA_003662995.1 Archaeoglobales archaeon | reverse complement strand
TAACCTCCACCTCCGCTCAAGCCTAATTCTCTTTAGCTCCAGAGATTAAAAATCTTTGTCTGATTTTTTCAAATTTTTCCAGCTTTTTAGCCTATCCATTTCCCTCTCCCACTGGTCTAATTACAATCTCAGCCACCTTTTTACCATTTACAAAGATTTCAATCGGCTTATCTTCTACTACAACGTTATCGATTCTGAACCTCGCAATCTTTGCCTTTGGGTTATCTTTACGTTGTTTTCCAAAGAATGGCGATGGCAATCCCCACTGCACTTCTTTAACTCCTTCGGCATCTCTCATCGCTAGCTTTGGCTCTTCTGCATCTGGTTTTGGTAAGGCAAGACCGCTTATAACAAGCCTACCATTCAGCAGATTTGCATTTACAACATCAATTCTGAAGAATTCGAGATTGCTGTCAAAGTAATTCACGCGGGCTTTCGGGAACAATCTTTCTCTAGCCAGAATACCGTTAGCTTTCATGAACTCCAGAACTTCTCTATATCTCTCTTCAACCGCTTTTTCTACCACTTCTCTTGGTATTTTATCCTGCTCTTTGTAGAACTCTATCTCTTCCTCTGATAGCACGAACTGATTTTCGGTGCTGAAGTATTCCCTGAACAGTTTCTCGTTTGATTCTCTGAATTTTTCGAGGAACTCGATTCTTTCTTGTAGTGTGAAAAATGTTTTAATTGGGCTACCTTCTTGTTTGTCGAGTTGAAAGAGGTATTTTACCACTTTCATGTGATCATCTCTTGACAAATCAAATTCTTCATTTATTTTCCTCATAACTAATGTTGAAATATGGCTTAAAGAGGTATTTACTTCTATTTTTGTAGTCTTCGCTTCAGACATCTCTATCCCCAAAGCAGATAAGAAGTCGAGAATTACGTTTCCTTCTGGAAAGAATTTTCTGTCATAAATTCTTGGGATAACCTCTACTTCTGGAAATGCCTGTCTCCAGCGAGACAACAGGTTGTAATAGTCCAATACGTCTGTTATTATCTGTTTTGTCGTAATGTATTCTCGGAATGTACCTTTGTACCTAGCCATAACACCTTTAACAACTTGTCTGTAAAATGACTCTACTGCTAAATCTTGCCGCCTTATATAGCATATAATTTTATCTAATTTTAATCCAAAATAATTAATAATTTCTCTAAATTTGTAAATTTCAGATATTTTTAAATTATCAAATTCTTCTGAACTTATTAGAACATAGTTTGGCTCATACTGTTCAACCTCGTGTAGGAGTGTTCGGAATAGATGTTTAGTGTTAATGACATTAACATCTGGTCGTTTTACACCTCTAATACTCCAAGGATACATAGGATGGCCCCGACCTGTTGATACACCAGTTTGTGGATACAAAATATGATGTATATCTAATAATTTTTCTCTATTATTATAGAGGAAATTCTGTATCGAGGTAGTCCCAGTTTTATGTATTCCTATATGGAGAATTAACCCCACATTATTTTTCGACCTTACCATTGTAAAACCACCGATTTTGACTCTATTAAGCTTTACGAAATTGGTATAATTCAAAATTCTAAACCAACAAAATTTTAATTTTTCAAATTTTTTAGATCTTTCTATTTCTTCCTTTTTTAGCTATATCAAGTACTTATCCTACCTATCCTAATCTCAACCACCTTTTTACCATCTACAATGACTTCAATCGGTTTATCTCCTACCACAACCCCGTCCACTCTAAACCTCGCATTTTTTGCTTTTGGGTTATCTTTACGTTGCTCTCCAAAGCCTGGAGAAGGTAAACCCCACCGCACTTCCTTTACACCTTCAGCGTCTTTAATAGTCAGCTTTAGCTCTTCAGCATCTACTTTTGGTAGGGCCAAACCTCCAATTACTAATCTACCGTTCAGCAGATTTGCATTCAGAACGTCAATTCTGAAGAAATCAAGTTCGTTGGGGTAGTACTTCAACTTACACTTGGGAAAAACTACTTTCGTGTTTGCGACCTTGACCGACTTCTTGTAGTTTCCTGGTACAATGTAGCCAGTTCTCTTGTGAACAACTTCAACCTCAAGCTTTGCGACTTCTTTTTTCATTTGAGAAGGCAACTCAATTTCACTCCAGCTTACGTTAAAACCAGTTGGAATATTGTATCCTGTAATATCTACTACATTCTTTCTAACGATGTTCGCTCTCCCTTCATAAACTGCTATGCCATTCACTTTTATAACAAACTCTGCAGGTTCTTTTGTATCAAGGTCTAAGATCCAGCCCGCAATCTTTTCATTATCTACAATATCCACGTAACCAAATACACCAGAATTTATGAGGCCGTGCTTAATCAGGGGATTAATTCTACCATATTTCTCATCCAAGTATATTTTTTGTCTTCTTGGTGGATTGCTTTTTATACTGTATAAAAACCTCAATGCTCTTCTGTATCTATCCTCGACTGCCTCTTCTATCTTTTCCTTCGGTATTTCATCCTGTTCTTTATAGAACTCTATTTCTTCTTCCGATAAAACGAATTGATTCTCTGTTCCTAAATATTCTCTAAATAGTTTTTTGTTCGATTCTTTATAGTATTCAAGAAGCTTGATTCTCTCTTCAAGAGTCATGAATGTTTTGAGAAAACTACCTTCTCTCTTATCTATTTCAAACAAAAACTCTACAAGCTTTTGGTGAATTCCTGGTGGTAGGTCAAACTCCTCATTTATTCTTCTTAAGGCTAAAGCGGAGAGGTGGCTGAGTGAAGGGTTGGCTTCTACTTTCTCTTCAGAAACATCTTTTCTCTCAACACCAAGAATTGAAAGGAAATCGTCAACCACATCGCCATTTTTGAGTTTTGATCGGTCGTAGAGTCTGACAATAATGTTAGATTCGGGCAAATTGTTTCTCCACCTTTCAAGAATGGATAGGTAATCTTGTGGAGCACGTGTAAATATATTTCCAAAAAACTTCCAAGCATGATGTTCAACTCCTTGCCTATATCCACTTTCTAGTAGAAGATCCTGCCTTCTGAGGTATACAATGATATTAATGTCTGATATGTCTGGAAAAGTTTTTAGTATATCGCTGAGTTTTTTAATTTCGTTATCTTTTAATACATATAACCATTCTGAACTTATTACAACTTTACTGGCCCCAATTTTTTCTGCTTCCTTTACAGTGGATTGGTATACAGATAAGGCGTCTGGTAAGACAACATTTCTGTCTAATCTTGCCGTATTGTATGGATCGTCCATTAAGCAGAATGCATGCTTATTATGAACCTCAGTGCCATCTGGGTAAATAACACCATGTGGGTAAAAAATACTAAATTTCTCCTTAAGTGTTTCTCTATTTCTTCGCATAAAAATTTGTATTGCACTTGTTCCAGTTTTTGGCCATCCAATATGTATATATAACTCCATATCTTCACCCCCTATTCACACCTTTCATACATTAATCGAAAAATCCTCCCTTTCTCTCGTCAAATTCGGACTGTAATAGGGATCGTTGTCCAATATATGTCTCCACTTCTCCCTCATATATCTGATCTCCCTCAGAAACCTTTCCTGTTTCTCTGGCGTATCCTCGTAGCCCCTTGAAAGCGATTCGTAGTGATACAGCACAGCGTATGGTGTGTAAACGATTAAATAACCTTTCTCCCTGAGCTTTAGGCAATAATCTACATCGTTAAACGCGATTGGTAGATTAACTTCATCAAAACCACCCACTTCTTCGAGTAAGGATTTTTTGGTGAGCATGCACGCTGCAGTGACCGCTGAAAGGTTTTGGGTGATATGTGGTCTATAGTAATACCCCGATAAGTTATCAGGCAGATATTTGTGAGAGTGCCCAGCAACTCTGTGAGGTCCCGCACCCAAACCCAAAATAACACCAGCATGCTGGATTGTATTGTTCGGATACAACAACTTAGCACCAACAGCGCCAACTTCTTTTCTCTGAGCGTGCTCAAGCATTGCAGAAAGCCATTCCGAAGTTATAACCTCGGTATCGTTGTTCAGAAACAGGATGAACTCAGAATCGACTTTCGAAGCTGCATGGTTGTTTATTGCTGAGAAGTTAAACGGCTTGCTGTATTCTAAGATTCTTATCTTTGGATGATCCTTAATGCTTTCGTAGTATTCAAACGTCCTTTCTTCTTGGCTGTTGTTGTCAACAATGACTATCTGGTAGTTCTGGTAGGTAGTTTTATTGAGGATGGATTCAACGCACCTCTTCAACACTTCAACCTTATCTTTGGTAGGAATTATTATCGAAACCTTCGGATTCTCCTTTATCTTGTACTTGATCCTGTAACTACTTGGCAATAGACCATCATAGACACCTTCTATTTCAATCCCCCTTCTTTTCATAGCATCTGCCAGAGCCTTCTTTGCAGCTTCATATGCATAGGTTTTAGCCGAAGTAGATTTAGCAGCTGAAGTCTCGATCATCCTCCAGTGGTAAAGTATCTTTGGTATATGAGCTATCTTGTCTGTATGCTCAAGAACTCTTAAAAACAAATCATAATCCTGACTGCCGTCGTAGCCTTTTCTAAATCCACCAACCCTATCAACAAGGGATTTTCTTATTACACTAAGGTGACAGAGATAGTTAACGGACAGAAACATATCCGGGCTGTAGTCGGGTTTGAAAAACGGATCTCTCCTTCTACCTTTCTCATCGATCTTATCTTCATCGGAGTATATAAAGTCCAAATCAGGCTCTTCATTCAGCAGTTTCACTACCTCATACAGAGCAAAGGGTGCAAGTTCGTCGTCATGATCCAAAAACGCCACGAACTCACCTGTAGCCAACTTCAAAGCCTCGTTCGAATTTCCCGCAATACCTAAGTTCTTGGGCAAAAACTTGACTTTAATCCTCTTGTCCTTCCGAGCGTATTCCTCCAAAACCCTTTTGACGTGAGGCTTATTCGACCCTCCATCAGCAATGCACAGCTCCCAGTTGTCGTAAACCTGATTCAGAACGGATTCAATCGCATTTCTCAGCCACTTCTCCTCGGTGTTCCAAGTGGGCATTATTATGCTGATTTTTGGTCTATACTTGAACTTCCTGCACTCTTCGGCCATCCTCCTCAGATCCTCCTCTTTCGGCTCATTCTTCAGAATCCACAGCTCGTAATCGTCTCTAACCTTTATGTCGTGATATACCTGAATATTTACACTGCCATTTATCTTCTTACCGTCGTAAAATAGCTTAACTTCGCCAAAATTCAATTGCTTGTTGAACCAGACTGCTGAAGAAGGTTCGCCCAGAGATTTAAGCCTTAAAGTCACAGTCCTTCCTTCGCAGTTTTCTATGGGTTTGAACTTAAACGGCGTGTAACCGTTATCGAGGATTCTCCAGCCTCTAACTAAAACTCTTCTCTCAAGTTTTCCATTTACCTCAACCAGAAGCTCCAAATCTCTGTTTCTTCTTTGATAGGTTGCCGTCAAGATCTTAATCTCGCTAAGCCTATCGGCTTTAGCTCTGAACTTTATCACAAGCTCCTTATCGAGCTTCAGCGGTTCATGAGTCCCCAGATGCAGCATGCTCGTCTCAAGGAGCGGTCTCACAACTTTACGTTTTATTGGTAACCTTTTACCGATATATTTTCCAACCCTGTCCAAGAACACCAAAAGCCCCTCATTTGCGATCGTTCGCAGCCCGATTATCGCCAGATCGTAATAAAATCTCCTCCTTGTTCCCGGTGGCATAAATCTCTCTACTAGTCTTTGATACTTGCTCAAAGCTTTAAACGTAAGACTTTGCTGAATTTCATGTAGTCTCTTTTCCACAGTTGCTAATCTATTTTTTAGCGTTTCATTCTCAGTTTTTAGTTCGTTATACTTAATTCTAAGTTCTTTGTGCTTCGTTACAGACTCAGCCAGTTCTTTTTCTAATGCTTCAATTTTTCGAATTAAATCCTCCTCCTTATTACCTTTGGCTTTTATCTCTTTCTCAAGTTCTGTTATTAAGTTGTCTTTGCCCGCTATGTCTGATTCGAGTCTTTTAATCACATCTTGTAAACGTCTAGTCTCCTCCTCAACGTCAAATAGTCTATTTTTCAGATTTGCGCTCTCTTTCGTCTTAAATTCCAACTCGTTTTTTAAATTTTCTATTTCCTCGTTTAACTCTTGAATTAATTCAGATTTCTTCCCAACATCCTCAATTAACCTCTGCAACTCGCTTTTTAGAGTCTCATTTTCACCGGTTTTCTGATTTAACAGAGCCTCAAGGTTCTTTATGTGCCTCTCTTTATCTTGAATTGTTCGTCCTACTGCGTTCGATATCAATTCCAGAAGCTTTTGGTACTTGTTCACATCCAGATGCGATTCTCCGAAATCGATTTCTGGAACATGTTTGCTGATTACGTATATCTTCCTGTAGGTTGGGGGTAGAAAATCTCCAAGCTCCAAGAAGTTTTCATTGTAGTATTTGTACACCTCCGCAACCCTCTCTGGAGGTATACCGAAGATATAAGCTGAAAATATAAATAACTGCATTAATAACCAGTTGTTTATGTTATTCGTCTGGATCTTGATAAAATTTAGACCTTTCTTCCTAACAAATTCTTCAATGTCTTCTTCTCTTGGCAAACCGTTTTCGATGTGCTCTTTGAGCCATTGATGATCTTTGCCGAAAAACTTCTTAAAAAATTCGTTAGCTCTAATTTCAGCGTCTTCGACCTCCTTTGAATAAAACGGAGCGGCGAGTATAACAAGGTCTTTGCTTACTTCTATCATGTTCTCCAAAACCTTTATTCTGTCTTTTGGCGGTACGTGTTCGAGCAACTCGGAAGACACTACAACATCGAAGGATTTTGGTTTAAAGGGAAGAGCTCTTGCATCCCCCACGACGTACTCTTTTGCGTCTGGTTCAGGATCTATATCAAGAACTACGACGTCAAATTTTGATTCATCAAGGAAATTCTTAAGTCGTCCATTTTTACCACCTAAATCTAATATACTGACTTTGTTGTAACTCTCTTTATAAAAATTGTTTAGAATAGTAGTAATTATATAATTACGGGTGAAAACGTCGAATGGCAAATTGAGATTATTCTCAGTAATCATTGGTACCACCATGCTATTAACGTTCCACTTACACCTTCGTTATATAAATATCCCCCTACCAATTTTTTTGTATATTTAACGGAAAATTGCTACAGTTCTTTGACCAATTGGGTTGCAAATAGGTATCTGTGTAGGCCAACATCCATCGCCTTTACAACAGGCTAACGGTTATAACTCTAATTAACCCTCTTTAATCTTTTCGATGCTTAAAAACTGATGTTAACATCATCCTTTTGCTCTACAGCAGCAAAAGCAATCTTTGCGTACATACTTGTTGGATTTTTTGATAATCCATTTGAAGCGATCTACCGTAAACGCCTCAAACGATGCTATTCAATGCACACCATACTGATCTTTTTACCTTTAACAAATTGAGAAGCAAAGTAATACCTATGTAAATGTTCATAATGTATCTCCGCAGATTTCAGGACTTATAAATGGTAAATATCGCTCTCCTGTCCATTCTAGCATTTCTTATCCACCATTCTTTTTGTTTGTTTTATCTTTTATTTTTTAGAAATAACTTAAGAAGATTAAAATTTAAAAATTTCGATGTGAATGAAGTATTGTAGAGTATATAAAACACAGTTAAGGCAAATCGAGGAGCAACCTTAAAAATCAGATTTTTCTGGATGAACTTTCAGACTGTGCTTACAGTTTAATCTAAACATCACAGAGAATTAGGTAAATTAATAACAAACAAACCTATGTTGCTGAATGTATTGATCTGCCAATAGACTCAAGGGCAAACGTTGGATGAAGTTGTGGAAAACATCAGAGAAGCTGTTAAAATTCATTTAGAAGTTGAAGGCTTGGAAGGATTGGAGATATATCAGACTTTTTGGTTTTGAAGTATGGAGCTTGAATATGCCAAAGTTTAAGGTTCTTAACGGAAAAGAAGTCTGTAAAAATACTTTCAAATTTTGGGTAATCCAGATACAATCACGTGAAGCTGAGGAGAGTTTTAATAGATAACAAAACAGACTTACTATCCTTTGCATGATGGACTTGATGGGTACTGCTGTAATCAGGCAAGCTTTAGGTTTATTCCTGAAAATGAGCAAAGACTATTTTTATGGATAAAAGTTTGATTCCAACCTTGGATAAACTTGGTAAAAGCTTAAATAGCATGCAAAAGCTACGCCCCCAAGAATTCTACACCTTAGCTTTTGTATTGATAAACAAAAAAATTAAGTACTATGCACACATACATACACATATGACAAAAACCATCTCCCTCTCAGATGAGGCATACAACTTACTTAAAAGTGTGAAAAGAAAAGATGAAAGTTTTTCTGATGTAATTAAAAGACTTGTAGGGGAGAAAGGAAAGTTGAGTGAAATCCTTTTTATGTATCCCGAACTAAAAGATGTAGAAGAATTTGAAACTGCTGTCGAAGAAATAAGAGAAAAAATCAATAGAACACTGGGGAACTTTAGATGAAATGTATTGACACAACTTATTTTATTGATATGATTAGAAGACCTGAATCAATTAAGGATTTAACTGAAAGGTTGGATGCTGAAGGAATACATGCAACCACAACGATTAATGTGTTTGAAGCTTTGTTTGGAACTTTTGCCGTAGGTAGTGAGAAAGGAGAGAAGATGAGGGACAAGCTAATAAAAGCCTTCAACAAGCTTGAAGTTCTAAGTTTTAACTACGAAGATGCAATTTTGGCAGCCAAAATAGGGGGAAATCTGAAAAGGGAAAAGAAAGATGTTGGGATAGATGCGATAATTGCTGCAATAGCGATTAATAACGGTTGTGAGGCAATAGTAACGAGAAACGCTAGACATTTTAAGTGGATTGAAAAAGTAACAAATCTTAAAGTGGAATTATATACTATCTAACACAATTATTTAAATACTCTGAATCTCAGTTGTTAAGCTCAATTACAATATTAAAACATTGAAATATAACTTTCAATAACTTTTTCTGGCTCTCCCGAACTTATAACCTCTCCATTCACCAGCAGAATTGCTTTGTTGCACATCGCCCTTATCGTGTCTGGACTGTGAGAAACCAACAGAATTGTTGTTCCATTCTCATTCAACTCCTTAATTTTATCGATACATCTTTTTTGAAACTCAACATCACCAACTGCCAAAACTTATCAATGAGCAGTATGTCTGGATTTGTTGCTATTGCTGTTGAAAATGCAAGTCTCGCATACATACCTGAAGAAAAGTTCTTTAACTTTATGTTTTTAAACTTCCTTAGTTTAGCAAATTCAAAGATCTCGTTGTATTTTTCATCTATTTCCTCCTTTTTCATATACCCATAATTGCTCCGTGGAGGTAGATGTTCTCCTTCGCAGTTAATTCTAGATTGAACCCTACTCCAAGCTCGAGGATTGGGACGACTTTACCCTTCACAAACACCTCATCACTATTCGGATAGATAACTTTGGCAATTATCTTTAGTAAAGTGCTCTTTCCAGAACCATTTGGTCCAATAATCCCAAAACACTCCCTTCTCAACCTTGAAAGATACATTTTCAAAGAACAAAACAATTCGTATTCTATTTTTTACCTTAATAAATGCGACTATATTCTCAAATGGTGTCATTCTTTTTTATATTGGAATTTTAAAGCTTTTTAAAATCTCTTTTGCCGCAATCATCATATTGAACCTACTATATCTAAGTTTGAACTCAAATGATGTAGGCATCTAATCAGATCCCAATGTTTTATTAAGTACGATTCCATAAAATTTAATTTCTCAGATTCTCAATTTTTAGCACATCTTTGAATCCCCAGTCGTTAATTTCAATTGCACCCACACCCACTCTTACTCTTTTTTGCATTTCCCTCCTTTTTCTTAAATTCTCCCCCAAATGTCTTATTGAATCTATTTTAGACTTGAAAATAGCTCTCGTTTTTCCTTTTATGGAAAAGTACACTATTGACAGTAAATTTCTAAGAAAAAAAGCTGGAAATTCCTTGACAAAGGCATGATACGGAACGTTCTTTATCACGCTCCAAACCCAATTTCTGCTGTTGTAATAAACGGAAAAATCAGATAGGAATCCGGTTGAGGCTGAATGGATGTGGTATGCTATTGCCTCAGGAACATATTTTATCTTCCATCCCATCGATAATGCCCTCAAACTCAAATCTACATCATCATTGTACATAAAATAATCTTCATCCAGCAATCCAATATCATCAAATAGCTTTCTTCTGTAAAAAGCTGCTGCACCACAAGCCCCAGCAACGTATTCTTCTTTATCATACTGCCCAACATCTTTTTCGAAATAACCTCTGTCCATAACGGCAAAACCCCTGTAAATAATATGGCCAGTAGAATTGAGTAATCCACTTGTGAAGTAAATTTTTGAGGCAAAAATTCCTGCTCTTAAGTCATTTTTTGCAGCAAAGACCATATTTTCAAGCCAATCGTCTTTTATGAGTGCATCGTTGTTTATTAAAGCTATGAATGGGGAATTCGTTACGCTTATCCCTTCATTGACTGCTTTGGCAAATCCAATGTTCTCTTTATTAAACAAAACTTCAACTTTATTACTCGTGTTTGCAATCTCTCTTAAAATTTTCTTTGAATTATCTCTCGAATTGTTATCAATAACAAGAACTTTAAATTTTTTATATTTTTGTGAGAGTATGGACTCCAAGCATTTTTTTAAATATTTCTCACCATTGTAATTGACCACAACGAATGCTGTCCTCATATAACCCTTCCTTTAACACCTCTTAAGCCATCCATTACTCCTTTAAGGTAGTACTTTATCAAACCTAATTTATTCATTTTTGTTAAAAGATAGATGTAGTAAACGATCCTTAAAAATTCTGTTAGGACTACATAAGCGTACATTAAAGAACTGAAATTCTTTTTCGCAATTAAGATCCAGTTTCTTGAGATATAATACAGGTACATCGGGCTAAAAAAACCAATTGTAGAAGATACTTTATGATAAACTTTCGCATTCACGACAAGAAATGAATATCCCTTTTTCTTAGCCCTTATACACCAGTCGGTTTCTTCATTCGTCATGAAAAGGGATTCATCGAAACCACCTAAATCTTTCAATGCTGATGTACGTATTAGAATTGCACAACCCACCAATCCATAAGGAGGCTCGAAGCAATTCTCAATCTTACAGATCTTATTCTTTAAATAGAGACGAGGGTAACCGAGGAACATTTGAGTTCCAGCAGACCAAATTTTTTTGTTGTGGTAGTACATTACAATAGGCTGGCAGGCAGCAATTCTATTATCCTTTTCCATTTCTTCTACCATCTTTTTCAAAACATCCTTCTCTACTACAACATCGTTGTTAATTACAAATATATAGTCAGCTTTATCAAGAACTTTTCTTATTCCAGCGTTATTTCCACCGGCATAGCCCACATTCTCATTTAATCTAAGGTATTCAATTTCTGGAAAAGTTCTTTTTATGTTCACAAAGACATCATAGTCCGAACCGTTATCTACAAGAAGTATCCTATAGTTTTCGTAATCGATACTTTTCAGAGACGTTATACATTCTACCGTATCCTCTAAGTTATTGTAATTGAGGACGACAATGTAAACTAGCGGTCTCATTACTATGTACTACGATTTTTTAAGTTTTTTAAGTATTCTTATACTTGTTTTATATACTTGTTTTATAATTTAATTTTTACTTCTCAACCTTTACCGTTAAATATACGGCATGTCTCTTATCTATCCCTGAAAATATTTTAGAAATGTTCTTAGGAAAAGGATAAAAACCAGCCCCTTTTATCTCCTTAATAGAGAATCCGTGATACTCGAGCAAATCTTTCAATCCTTCATACGTAAATATTCAGTAATGGATTTCACCCAAATTCTTATGCTTTAAACCTTTTTTCGGATCGAGAGAGTTTCCAATTATGATTTCATTGGATATGTGTGATGGAAACAGTTGTTTTCTAAGAAGTAATGAGAAAACGTTATGCCAACTAGCTAAATTTGGTGTGGATATTATTGCATAACCTCAACCTCTTAAACCCTGTAAATTTCTCTTATAAATAGGTCGGATTTGTTAAATGCTCTATAATTTGATTTGCAATTATCACATCAAAACATCCATCTTTGAAAGGCATGTAATCATTAAGATTGCAACAGATCGTATTAATACCTCTTCTCTTAGCTTTTAAAACCAAATCATACGAAAAATCAACTCCATAAGGTTTAGCACCTGCTTTTTTTTCTGCTACAATTGTAAAGTCCCTATCACCGCATCACAAATCTAAGAGCTTGTCTCCCGACTCAATCATATTAACAATAAGCTTTCTGTTTTCCTCATCAGCAATCTTCCACAAATTTAAATTAAACATACACCAAAATTACTTGGTTTCTGTTTTATAAATATTCGCTATCATGTCAAATATTTCGTCCCATTCATAACGTTTTGCATTCTTAATACATTTATGCATCATCAGTTTTCCTTCTTCCAATCCAATCATTATTTTTTCTGCGATGTCTTTGGCAGAAAGTTCGCATATATATCCCGAATTCTTCACCAAATCTACTACAGCATTTCTTTTGTGATTTACTGTTACTACCGGTATCCCACATGCATTAGCTTCCAAAGCAACCAAACCGAACCCTTCTCTTGTTGATGGTAAAACAAATACCTTTGAAGCTTTTATGTATGAAATGACTTTCTCATAACTATCTAAAAATCCTAAGAATTCTACATTGTTATTCAATTCCTGTTTATTTGCAAGTTGCTCTAATTTTTCTTTCTCAGGACCGTCGCCTATTATCAAACATCTTACGTCGGGATTTTCTTTCTTTACGAAGGTTATCGCTTTTAGCAGAATATCTACATTTTTCTCCCTTATTAATCTCCCAACAAATATGACATCAGACTCTTTATTAGAGGCTTTAATACCTTTAATTTTCTCAAAGTCTATCCCATTTGGAATAACTTTTATGTTTGCTTTAATACCCATGTCTATTAAATCTCTTTTTGTCCTTTCTGAAACAACTATAATGTTATCTGAGAGTTTAGCGGTTATCTTTTCAACAAATTTACCAAAAAATCCTGCTTTACCTATATATTCATACCAATAGTCATCCCAAACCTCGTGCCAAGTTATAAACAATTTTGAGCGATTTATTAAAGAAGCAAACTTAGCAGAAAAACAGGAAAAGTATGGAAAAGAGGTACAATCAATGATATCGTATTTTTGTTTTTTTAGAAAAGGTAATACTTTTACTCCAAAATACAAAGCCTCCTTTATACTCCTTCTATTTTGCGTATAGAGTTCTTTCCACTCTCCAACACCCACATACTTTATTCCATCAAGTTCAAAATTTTCTTCATCCCACCATTTTAAGGTTATCCAATCAACATCATGTCTTTTAGCCAGTCTTTTAGCTATTTCATAAATTCTCTTCTCAGCTCCACCTTTCACAAAGGGATAGGCTGCATCGTAAATAAAGGCGACTCTCATTTGTGTGGTTAAAAGCTAAGATTTGATGCATTCTTAATTCTCTCAAATCTCTTCGCTGAGATTATGTGGTTTGCTATGCCTATACAAGCCTCTACTATCTCATAAAATGCCTTAACTTCGAAATCTCCTCTCACAAAAATTCCTATGTCCACATCGCTTTTTTTGTCAGCCTCACCTCTTGCCGTTGAACCATAGAGGTAGGCGAAGAGTATTTCGC
>QMZC01000065.1 GCA_003662995.1 Archaeoglobales archaeon | reverse complement strand
TTATTATCTCTTCTAAACAATCTGTTTTTACAGGTTTGGCAGAAAATTTTGCACACTTTATAAATTTTTCTATCACATCTTGGATTTTGATTTCTCCTCTTGGATCACCTCTTATAATCTTCACCTCTTTGGAGTATAACTTTCCATCTTTTGTTCTAATTTCAACTTTGCAAGGCACCAACCCTCCCTTTTCTGTAGGTCGCTGGTCAGGAATAACTTCGACTCTCTTTGTAAATTTGTGTATTTCTCGATTTGACGTCACTCGATCATCTTCAAAATCATCGATAAATACATCTCTTTTAAAGATCGCTGTTGAGACGGTGTATGGTATACTGAATTGAGCATCTACTTGTGGAGATGTTCTTATCTCAAATTGCCGCCCCACTAGGTCACAGACTAGTGGGGTTACATGTACAAAAACTCTATCTACATTTTTCGGTTTGATGTCATATTTTTTAACAATCTCTAATACACCGTCAAGTGCTGGATGTGTGGCTCTACAACATGGGTAGAATTTCATACTAAGGTTGATTCCTTCAAAGTGTTCTCCCAAGTTTTTTATTATCACTTCTCGATTGTATTCTCCATTTTCATATGTGATAAAAAACCCATGTTTTCCCTCGAATATATTTCTTGCACCTGTAATACCCTTCTCAGCTAAAATCGATGAAAAAACTGCTGCCTTCGCTGCAAATGCAGGCTGCATCCTTTTTACCAATCCACCGTCAGTGAGACACTGGATATTGCCAGCAACTTGACTGTAAACTATGCCCAAAGCATTTAACATTTTTTCTTCATCTAAGCCTAAAATTTTGCTTACAGCTATTGTTGCACCGAAATAACCCAAGGTTGATGAGAGAATCCAGTTTCTAATTCCTTTAAGTCCTAAGCCCAACCTACACATCATATCTACGCCAAGAGTTACTGCAGTTATCAACTCCTTTCCAGAAATGCCGCCCATACATTCAGCTGCTGAAAGTGCTGCTGGGAGCACAGAAACGTTTGCATGAAGTACAGCTTTATCATGGGTATCATCAAAGTCACGAGCGTGGGCCATTACGCTATTAACGAAGGCCGCGTTTGGAGCAGGGACTTTACCACCATATACAAGTATGGTACTTTCTTCTTTACCACCCCACCCTTTAATGAGTTCTACAACTGTCTTGCATCCTGGAGCGGTCGATCCAGCTAACAACGTTCCGAGTGTGTCGAGTATAAATTTTTTGGTAATGTCAGCAACATTGGGCGGTATATCTTTCCATTCTATTTTGTAAGCATTCTCGACAAAATCGTAAGCTAAGTCTCTCATCCTTCCACTTTTACTTTCTACTAATTCCTTTCTCTCTTAAAATCTCTCTTATGGTTCTGAGCTTTAATGCCTCCAATGTGCCACCAGCTATACCTCCAAACATTCCATCTCTCAGTAGCTTCTCAACAATCAATGCAGCTGAATATCCGTATCCACCATGTAGTTGAACTGCGTCACTACAAACTTTTCTTACAGCTTCATTAGCAAAAAACTTCGCAGCTGAAACCTCTTTTACATAAGGATGACCATTCTCAAGCAAGTAGGCAGCATGCCAAACACCTAAGCGTGAAGCCCTGATTAACGCATACATTTCAGCTATTTTGAATTGAAGGCTTTGGTAACCCTCAATAAACGATTTTCCACTTCTCGGATCCTTCCTTTGGGATAAAAAGCCTACACTCTCATCGAGGGCCCGTGTTGCAATACCATTACAAACAGATGGATTCTCCATTCTTTCTTGGTTAAAAAGATTCATTGCTGCGGCAAATGCTTTAGGAGGTTCCATTATAAGATTCTCTTTTGGTACTTCGCAGTTGTTAAATGAGACAGTTCCCCAAGATGCTGCCTTGATACCCAATGCAGGCTCCTCACTCTCAAATGAAACCCCAGGAAACTCCTTCTCAACAAGGAATATGCCTATCCCCTTGTGATCGGGTTTTTCTTGATCTAGTCTGGCAAAAACAACAAATAAATCTGCTATTCCAGCATTTGTTATAAATGCTTTTCTTCCGTTGAGGATGTATTTATCCCCCTCAAGTTTTGCAGTTGTTTTCATGTATGAAGACCAACTACCAGGAATCTCATCTTCGGTCATTGCAAAGGCTAGTATCTTCTCCCCTTTGGCAATTGTGGGAAGATATCTTTGCTTGAGCTCTTCTGGAGCTAGCTGGTAGATACAGGCTGCTGCAGCACCTGTATGAATGAGCATTGTTACAGCAACACTCGGGTCAGCATATCCCAACTCTTCCATCAGAATTATTTCTGAATACATATCCATACCCTGACCTCCATACTCTTCAGGAATTCGGATTCCAGCGTATCCAAGCTTGGCTAATTTCTTGAAAATCTTAACAGTTCCTTGAATGTCACTGTTTTTGTCTCTCTCCAAAGCAGTTGGAATGATTTCTTTTTCAGCAAACTCCCTTATTGCTGATCTCAGCAATCTGTGCTCCTCACTTAAAAATGGAAGATTTAGTTCTTCTAAAGGGATAATCTCACCTCCTTTCACCTCCTTGATTTCTATGTTTATATTTACAATTAACCAAATATTTAAAATTATTTAAGATAAATTATGGTTTGGAATATATCATAACTTGGTTCTTTAATCTATTTTCATAATAAACTTTAAAGTTGATCAAGGTCTTTCATAATTAATCATAAATATCATTAAATATTAGATTACAGTCAATTCTATCGATTTCAAAAATAGTGGGGAGGTGATGTGGGTGAAAAAAAGAAGTTTCTATGTGACTGCTATAATTTTTATTTTCGCAGTAGCTATTGCTGTAGTCTTTAGCTTATGTACCCAACCAGAAACAAAAACCCCACCTACAGTCACACCTGGAGAGAAACTCGAGAAATTAACTTTAAGATGGGGGAGTTCAAAAGAAGGGACTGCCGGTTATGCAATCTTTTTTGGTGTAGCAAAAATTATAAGCGAGAAAGTACCAGAACTTTACATTGAGGCAGTTCCAACAGCTGGCTCTATTGCTTCTCAGAGAATGTATGCTAAAGGAGAACTGGACGGATGTTATGCTGGTCTTTGGAATTTAGTGGATGTATATCAAAATAGAGGCCCGTATGAAAAAGAACCATGGCCAAAAGATAGGCCAAAACCATACCATACTTGGTATGTTTATACGGCTGACAGTTTTGTAGTTACTAGAGCAGACAGGGACGATATACAATCGTGGGAAGATTTGAGAGGTAAAAAAGTTTACATACCAATTCCAGGCTCAGCTGTATATGAAGTTCCAAAAGCAGCGTTTAAAGCTGCTGGAATATGGGATGATATAGAGGTCGTGGATATACCATTTTCTGCAGTACCAGATGCGTTAAGATCAGGTACGATAGATGCAGCAGTGCCTTACGTAATATCCCACAGCAGTCCTGCACCATGGGTAAAAGAATTAGCAACACGTGCAGATATCAAAGTTGTAAATCCAACACAGGAACAGATTGACGCTATAAAGAAGGCAAAAATAAAAGGTATGTCCACGAGCTGGGTAAGCACAAAAGAGACTTTCCCAGAAAAAGACGTTGGGACTGACAAGATTTTTATGGTATCTACCTACTATGGCTTCCACACAGGTAAAAATGTTCCGTCAGAATATATTTACAGAATGGTCAAAACGCTGATTGAAAATGCAGAAGAAGTATCAAAGACTCACGCTGTGGCGAAATTATATGCCAAGGATCCGTTAAAACTACAAATAGAGGCTATAGATTCTGCGCCAGATATTCCTGTACATCCTGGAACTGCCAAATACTTAAAAGAGAGAGGTGTATGGAAAGATGAGTGGAAGATCGGTGAGGAGTAGAATAATAATACTTGATCTTAAAATATTTTTTACATTAATCTGTATTATTTACGCTTTAGTATTGATAGCCTATGGCTTTCTGTTTTTTGAAAGTCGAGCACAGTTAATTTTAGCATATCTACCTTTTACGTTCATACTCCTTGTCGCAAGGCCGGATGGAAAGCTTTATCAACATTTGGGTGAAAATATATACAAAGTTATATTACTTGTAATTTTAATTTTAATGATAGTTGTCGGATTTTATTTTCACACCCAATACATGACTCTGCTGTATGAGAGGGCAGGCAACTACTCTTCAGCCGATTATATTTTTGGTGCGATTCTTATAGCATTCACATTTTTATTTGTTTGGATAGAATATGGTCCAATTATACCTGTTTTAACATTCTTTTTCCTACTCTATGCTTATTTCGGTGAGATTTTTCCAGGATTTTTCCACCATGGAGGACTTTCAATAACAAGGATTATTGAAATATCGAGTGTCGAATTCACTGTTAGTGGCGTTTTGGGTTTGTTATCCCAAATAGCAATTACTTGGGTTGCCATATTCCTCATCTTTGCAGGTATTGCCAGAGGTTTCGGAATGTTAGATCACCTTATGAGGATTACGACCGTTATTGCTAGAAAATTTAAGTATGGTGTACCGCAAACAGCTGTTATAGGAAGCATGGTTTTTGGAATGTTCAGTGGCAGTGGTAGTGCAAATGTGGCTGGAACGGGATCATTTACGATTCCCCTCATGAAACGCCATGGATTGCCTGCTTCGGTTGCGGGTGCAATTGAATCAGTAGCATCATCTGGAGGTCAGATAATGCCACCTGTTATGGGAGCATCAGCTTTTGTGATGGCAGCGTATCTCGGCATGCATTACTGGGAGATCGTAAAGATTGGATTGTTGCCGGCGTTCATATTTTATATAGCCACAGCTTTTGCAGTGTATTTACACTCTCTAAGATTCATCACAACATCAATCACCACATCACCACAAAATTTAGGGTCTCATAATTCAGATAACTTAAGCATTAGAGATTTCGTTGAGATGCTGCCACTTATACTTTCTATAGTTGTTTTAGTAGTTCTCATGGGTGTTTTGTGGGTAGACGTGATGTTAGCTGGTTCGTCCATGATTGTTACATTTTTAATATCATGGTTTCTGCTTAATATTTTAGAGTCACGAAATATCAAAAATGTAGCTAAAACATTTGCAGAGAATGTTCTAAATGGATTGAAGTTTGGGTCTGTTGAGGCTGCCAATTTAACAGTAGCACTGGCGTGTATTGGTATAATTGTTGGAGTACTTTCGCAGACAGGATTGTCGCAGAAATTAGCATTTGCAATGATAGATCTTTCTGGTGGAAAAATTTGGTTGTTGATTTTACTGATTTTTGGTGTATGTTTACTATTTGGCATGGTTGTAAGTACTGTAGCAGCTTATATATTGGTGGTTACACTTGCCGCTCCTGCGTTGTTAAAGCTTGGGATTCCGCAAATTGTTGCCCATTTTGCTGTATTTTACTTTGCTATGGTAGGTTTGATTACACCACCAGTTGCACCATGCTGCTTAGTAGCTTCAGGTATAGCAAAAGAGAATTTTCTGAAAGTATGTAAAGACGCAATGCGTATCGGTATAGCCTTAATTCTACTTCCATTTACCTTCTTCACTCACCCGGAATTGCTAATACACGACTTAACAACAGTTAGTGGTTTTATTTTTGTGCTTATCGGGATTCTCTGCATAACTTTTGGGCTAAATTTACCCAAAAAAGGAAGGCAAATAATAATACAGAGAGTTATTTACTTACTGCTTGGAGGAATTATACTGTTCTATCCAGATCCAACGATTGCATGTGTGTCTGCAGTTTTAGCCTTAGTTATTTTTATAATAAACTTATACCTAATTAAACGTGTTGGGGGAGTAATAAATGATGGCTGAAATCGTGCTAACACCTCCTGAATCTAAAAAATTAATAGCTAAAGCCATAGCATCGCTTAAAGAGGTGAAACAAGCTCTTAAAAGTGGTTATATTGTGATAAAACATGGTACAACCAATGCATTTGTATTTAAAGAAATTACAGGGGAGGAACCTAAACCACCTTACGTGTGTGGAATCGTAACTCCAGATGCTACTTGTGTGGATGAGCTTGGATCGGCTTCAAGAATAAACAAAGGACATAGTCATTATTGGGTTGTAGAAAAAGGTGAAATACTGGATAATCCAAACTTAGAAGAAATTTTTGGAACTCTAAAAAAAGGCGATGTATTTGTGTCTGGCGCTAACGCACTGGACTTATTTGGCAATGCAGCTATTCTGATTGCAGCAAAAAATGCAGGTACTTTTGGTAAAGTTTACATTCAATTGACCTCAAGCGAGGTAACACACATAATACCTGCCAGTCTCGAAAAAGTGGTTTTCAATCCAATACAAGACATCATCAAAAAACTAAAATTATGCGAAATAAAATATGCAATGGGGCTTCCTGTAAGGGTTTTACCTTTGTTTGGTAAGGTTATAACTGAAATTGAGGCATTGAGGACTATAGCAAATGTTGATGTTATACAGATTGCAGCTGGTGGTGTTGCTGGGGCGTATGGTGCTGTAGTACTCGGAGTTATGGGAGACGACAGAGAGGTTGAGAAAATTCTAAAAGTCGTCGAGGAGGTGAAAGGTACGCAAGACTATCCAGTGAAAATTTCCAATTGTAATACTTGCTTGTTTAAAAATCTGACTTATTGCTTCGAAAGGGGGCGATATAAATGGTAAGGTGTGGGGAATGTGGTGTTTTTGCGTGCTATACTGGAGAGTTGGAAAAAGCACCTAAGTTCTGCCCAATGAAAAACATGACAGATATCTTTAGTAAAGCAGTAGAAGAATATGAAAATCCATTGATAAAAACAATTGCCAACAATTCAGCAGCAGTTGAGGCTGATGGTTATCTAAAGTGGTGTAGAGTAGAGGAGACAATAGAATTCGCTAAGAGGTGTGGATTCAAAAAGATTGGTGTCGCCTTTTGTATAGGACTTAGGAAAGAGGCGAGAGTATTGGTAGATGTTTTAAAAAAGCACGGCTTTGAAGTGTACTCTGTAGTGTGTAAAACAGGATCAATTCCCAAAGAAAAAATGAATCTTAAAAAAATAAAAATAGACAGGTACGAGGTTATGTGCAACCCTGTCGCTCAAGCTATGCTATTAAATGAGATGAAAACAGATCTAAATATTGTATTTGGTTTGTGTGTGGGCCACGACAGTTTATTTATTATGCATTCAAAGTCTCCAGTCACATGTCTAGTTGTTAAAGATAGGGTTTTGGCGCACAATCCAATAGGAGCAATTTATTGCAGTTATCAGTACTATAAAAAAATATTTGATTGAACTTTGACACACTCCTATGAATCAATTTTAAAGGTCATAAATAGGTCATAAATTGTCGATTACTATAAGTTTTCCAATACCTTTAGTAATCTGAACATTTTTTTCTTGCGCTTTAAATATGCCTCGTAAAAAAGCCTCAACAATATCACTGCTTCTCGGATCTTTTAATAATAATATATATGCATCACTCTCTTTCTGAATAATGTACCAGTTTGCTCGCTCAATATTACGTAAAATTTTCTCAGTTGAATTGATTTTTCTGTATAAGTACTGTACTCCATGGCTAACACCAGAATCCTCAAATTTTTTGATAATGTTTTCTTTTTGTGGTTGTGGTAGAGTACTTACCATTTCGCAAAATATTGACCAGTGTTCCATATCTACAATCAAGTGCTCCCCGGTTGATAAGGCAGTTACCCAGTTCTTTAAATCCTCAATATCTCTTTCAAAGTTTAATTGAACTAATAAGGCGTGATGCAGTTCCAATGCTTCACGAATAATAGCACTAACACTTTCAATGTTGTTTTTCTCCATTATTTCATCGAGCAATTTTTTATGTGTGTTACCTAATGAAATGGTGAGTCGAAAAGGTATTTTTGAATTTTTAGTGATCATATGTTATCATTCCCTTAGATCAATTTAGTTTTTTCTGTCATCAAAGACATCGTTTAAGGCTAAGATAAGATATTTTGATACGGTAGATGGGTTTATTGAGTATTACACTCATGAAAGATTCCATATAAGCCTGAATTTATAGAGACTGAAGACTCCTTATTAAGCATTTCTAAGAAAGCTCCTGCTGAAAGAGTATTGGATTATTGTTGAAGTTGTTCTCTCCCGAAAAATGAGATTACTGTAACTCCAAGCTTATTGAACTTATCTATTATATCTAAAGCTTTTTCTGGTATAAGTTCATTTGTTGCATAGCAGCACTTGCTGCAGTAGCAGTGATATACACTGCGACTGCAGCCCCGTTTGGATGGGGAGGATATGGATATGGAATGCCAATGGGCCCAATGGGTATGGCATGCCAATGATGTACGGAGGATACGGTATGCCAGCATATGATTACCAGTATCCACAAAATCCATCGAATCAAAACATCAATGAGACTCCTGAACAATATCCCCAGACGTACAACGTGCCTTATGGATATTACGGATGGCACTGCCCAATGATGGGCTACTAGTAGGCAAAATTGGATTAAATTCTATTATTTAATTTTTGAAGGAGGTGGGAAAAATATCATGCAAGCATTCTCACAAATCTCACGAACATGAAACAGAGACAAATGATAAAACAACAGATGATAAAACAAAAGACCCGGTTTGTGGCATGGTAATAGATAAAGAGAGAGCTGCAGGTAAATCAGAATACAAGGACAAGATATACTACTTCTGCTCTATAGAGTGTAAGAAAGCTTTAGATAAAAATCCCGAGAAGTGTCTAAAAAAAGAGATTTACCAACCAAAATAGTATACATTGAAGCATTTCAATTTGGATTTACTGTAAGAGCTATCCAAAAAGGTTCTGCTCTGAACTTCCAAGGAGGTTTAATTACTTTATGCATATATAAGCATTATCAGGGTTTGTAAACAACCCCGATCCCAATTGTACGTGTGTTTATCAGGGGAGGCCCACTTACTTTCAGGTGAGTAGTTCGCGTATCCCATTACCTTAATTTCCCCCTTCCAAGCGAGGCAAAAATACCTACAAAACAAAGTGCCGCAAAAATCGTGAATGCAAGCTTTGCACTCTTGATAAACGAAGAATAGTATTCGGGAGTAATCTCTACCCTGCCCATTACAATCGAGAAAACGAGCATAACGAGTGCCATACTTAATATCTGCCCACTCAAACGCATCGTTGCAACAGTAGCAGATGCTATACCAAAGAATTTTCTCTCAACGGAACTCATTATTGCATTTGTGTTTGGAGAGCTAAACAATCCCAATCCAAAGCCGAGAAGCATGAGATTTGCAATTATCAAATTAATTGGAGTAAGTGAGTCGATTCCAGAGAATACAAACAGGCTTATAGCTGTCACAGCCATGCCAGCAGATGCAACAATTCTCGGCTCAATCCTGTCAGACAACCATCCAGCAAAGGGGGCAAAGATTGCCATTAAGACAGGCTGTGCAATCAGAATCATTCCGGCTTGCTGAGGATTGAGACCTTTGACGTATTGAAGATAGAGGCTCAAAAGAAAGCCGACTGCAAAAGTTGCTGCATAGTTAAGCAGGGCAGCTAAGCTTGATAGGGAAAAAGTCAGATTTTCCTTAAACAGCCTTATCTCAAGCACAGGATGCTCAATCTTGCTCTCGTACAAAACAAAGGCTAAAAGAAGGATTGAACCCACAGTTAAGAAATAGATTGCCGATTCTGTCAAGCCGTAGATAATTGTAAGTAACATCAAACTGTAAATTACTGAACCAGTAAAATCAAATTTTTCACCTCTCGCTTCTGCCCACTCACCTTTCAGCTTCCACAAAGCTATTATTAAAGCTAAAATACCTATTGGGACATTAACGAAAAATACACTCCTCCAGCCAAAGTTTTGTGTTAAATAGCCACCAAGAAATGGTCCTAAACTCAAACCTACATAAACTGCCCCAACGTTGATTCCAATAGCCTTTCCCCTTTCCGCTGGTGGAAAAACAGATGTTATTATTGCAATGCCAGTAGCAAAAATCATTGCACCTCCAATTCCCTGAATGACTCTAAAAGCAATTAGAAGCTCTGCTGAAGGTGCGATTGCTGAAAGAAGAGAGCCAAGAGAGTAAATAAACAATCCAACAACAAATACTTTCTTCCTACCTTTTATATCAGCAATCCTACCAAATGGAACTGAAAAGATTCCTGCAGCGAGTAAATATGAAGTTGCAATCCATCCAAGGAGTATTGCGTGTATCCTGAATTCTTCACCAATTGAGGGTAATGCAATATTGGTTGCAGAGGCCATAAAAGGTGTTAGAAAAGATGCTATTGTCGCTACAAGCAAGACGGTTAGCTTTGCGTTAGGCATACGTTCACCCTCAAAACTACTTAATAATCAAACAGAATCAATCCTGAAAAGAACCTCTAATCTAGAGCAATTCACCGTTATCACCTATGAGTGCTGTAGCTATCCTATGTTTCATTCAATCTCCTCTAGCCTTCTTATAGTTTCGTCTATAACCTCTTCAACTTCCGATTTCGATTTCTCGATGGTTTTCGCGAGCATATTCAAAAATTGTATCCAATTCCTTAGCTCAAAAAGCTTTATCCAGAGTTCCCTCTTCATACTCACAACTTGGAAAATCTCATCTACCTCATCTTCACTTATAATTCCTGATTCTTTTAAAACAGCGATTTTTCTAAGAATTGCCTCCTTTTCTTGTGTTGAAATCTCTTTGAGAATCTTTTTACCTTTTTCAGAGATAGAATAAATCTTCTTCTTTCCCTCATCTCTCACACTTAGAAAACCTGAATTGGTTAGCTCTTTTAACAAAGGATAAACTGAACCTGGAGAGGGCTTTTTTGATGTTTTGATGCTAATCTTTTTAATCAAATCATAACCAGTTGCATTTCCTTTCTCAAGCTCCTTGAGGATTAAAAGCTTTAGAATGCCTTTTACTCTTCTACTCTCATCTTGCATTGCTCTGATGTTAAATTGGCAATATAAATATATGTCGATAACCGATAGCTTTACACTTGAATCTAAAATGGTGAGCTTTGTTAGTTTGCAGAGAATTTGTAAATCTTTAGGCAATAAGCTTCTTTAACTCCTCAATATCGTATGTCTCAGCACTCTCCTCTATTTTTTTGTTTATTCTTTCCAAGCATTCCCAAGCTTCTCTAACCTCATCAGCCAAACTCCACTCCTCAGGTTTTGTAACATATTCTTCCCCACTAATAAACCTGTACATGTAAACGACACATCCCCTGTATTCTTTATTGTTTCTAACCCACCTTGTAAACCTTCCAGGAAATATTCCAGCTATCTTCCATCCTCTCCTTATGCACAATTTTTGTGTTATGTCATGCCAAGTTTCGAGGAAAGTTGTCATATATTCTGCTCCGCTCTCTGCAATTTTTTCAGCTATTGCCAAACCAATTCCCATAGGTATGTGCTGCATTCTGTAGTCTGGAAGTGTTGTAATCATCGAGTATTCAATTTCCAAATTTTTATCATCTTTAGTCAGCAAAGATGATGCAACAATTTTCTTACTTGAAATTTCTTCAGCAACAACCATGCAGTGCTTCTTTTCATATCTATCTTTCTCCCAATACTCTTCTAATGCCACTTTTTCTATTATCTCATCAGGATAAAGGACAAAGTCGTAATTTGAGCCGTAAACCTCAGGATAGCCAGCTCTCCACACCTCTGCTACTTCATCAACATCAGCCAATCTTAATATCCTTGCCCTAAACCTTCCATTAAAGTAAGATTCTAAATAAAACTTTGGCCATACAACTTTTTTTTCTCTAATTTCTCTTGTCTTGCAAGTTTTAGCCATCTCTCTAAATGGTTTGTATTTACTCATATCTAACTTTATCATGATTTAATGTTTTGATTTCAAAATTTAAGTATATCGGTTGCCGATATTATATTATCCAATTCTGATAATTGGGAACTTATTCTGTTGTTAGTAGTATTGAGCAGTCCCGCTTAGATGCCACGACTGTATAGGCGAAAACAAAAATGTAAAATGGCAAGATTTGAGGAGATGATTGGACTATAGCAGTATACCACGGAACAGACACATCTATAGGATGTAAGTTATCCAAAGGGGAATTAACCAAATTCCGGCGAAAGTAGCTTTTCGTGGCTTTAGTTTCAAGCTTAAAATCTTAAGTCAAAATTTCTCTTGGCAACAACTTTGTTCATCCCCATTTTGAAATAAAAATAGCTACACTTATAAAACGACATTCAACCAACTTTCATGGATTCTTCCATAGCCATGGTAATCTCGATATTTGTCATCCTCGCCTTAATACGATTGAAAATAAATATAAGCATCTCAATTTTCATTGGAGCTTTGATTTTGGGTTTATTAACTATGGGTTTTGAAAGCTTTATCCGAATTGCATTTATTATTTCAAGCCTAAGCACGATAAAAATCGTTGTTATAGTGTTATTAGCTTTTACATTGGGTTATTCAATGGAGTACTTCAAGCTACTTGAAAAATTGGCGTTATCGACTCAAAACATGGTTGGTAGTTTTAGTGTAGCTGTATTACCAGCACTACTAGGTTTTTTACCGATGCCTGGTGGAGCTTTGATTTCTGCCGTAATGATCAAAGATTTGGTTAAAGAATACAACATCAATCCAGATGTAGCTACCTACATCAACCACTGGTTTAGACATTTGTGGGTTCCTGTTTGGCCCCTATTTCCCAGCTTTATCATAGCTTTAGCTGTTGTGGAGGTTAATTACATTACAGTAATCGAAGCCACGTACCCAATAACAATAGCATCTATAGTTGTTGGACTTTATTTTATAAGAAATCTAAAAATCAAGTTTAAATGGAATTCAAACGATTTCAAGCAGATTATATTTTCTTTATACCCACTAATCCTCATTACATCTTTGGTTTTATTTGTGAGGTTGGATTTGTTTGTAACTCTCCTACTCTCATTGCTCATCTTATTCATTCACAAAAGACCGAATTTTAATGATTTGAAAGTCATTTTCAAAAAAACAATTGATGTCAAGTTAATAATCTTGGTCATGGCTGTTATGAGTTTTAAAGGTCTAATAGAGGAAACAAACGCAGCTTTGACATTTTTCAATCACCTAAATGCCGCTAACATCCCAATACCACTTGCAGCCTTTTTATTGTCATTTATGATTGGCTTTGCTACAGGAATAGAGATGAGCTACACTTCAATTGCTTTACCACTACTAACGGCATTTACAGGCATCTCAACAACATTTACTGCACAAAACTTCATGCTCGTGATTGCGGCAGGCTTTCTGGGAGTTATGGTCTCCCCATTGCACCTGTGTTTGGTTTTAACGACTGAATATTATAATGCAGATTTGAGAAGGGTTTATAGCTATTTAAATCCATCAATATTGATTGTTATTACTATTGTTTCCATAGTTTACTTAATGTTTCTGAGAGTATAGTGATGTCAATTTAGACTAGTGGCAGGTATTTTTACAATATCTAAGACTAGTTGAAATTTTAACTTTTGACTCAAAATTATCTGACTTCACAGATGTTATGATTTAAGGTAAGAGTGTTTTGCAGGTTAGCCGAGTGGCAACTTTGCAGACCTAGTTTATTATCCTCTCAAGGATTGTATGAGTCGTAACAATCCCTACTGGTTTCTTATTGACAACCACAGCAACCTTTGCATTGTTTTTGTACATTTTCATAAACGCTTCGTAAAGACTTGTTCCCCTCTTAACTACGACAAACTTTTCAATGTAATGCTTGACTTTATTGGACCTGTCCACATTAGTATAAAACTACAAATACTTAAAATTAAGCACTATTATGCTAAAAGTAAAGGAAATTGTAGAAGAGCTAAAAATCTTCGAGAGAAACAAAGTACCTCTGGAAATAAAAGTACTTGGTATAGCAACCTACATTCAAAC
>QMZC01000064.1 GCA_003662995.1 Archaeoglobales archaeon | reverse complement strand
GTAACGTAGTTAGCTCCTGGACAGCCAAACTCTTCTGGAATGAATGCTCCAAGCATTCCCAATTCCCCGAACTTCTTGCCTATCTCTCTAAAATTCAACGGTTCCTCTTTATGCCATGCATCAGCAATGAGGGGTTCAATTTCTTTCTCAAGAAACTCTCTGATGGCATTCCTTACCAACCTTTCTTCACTCGTTAACAGTTCATCAATGTTGTAGAAGTCTATACCCCTAAACATATATACCCCCTCATCCCTCTAAATATAAAAATTATAAAGATTTCGGTAATTGTTTTCCAGTTAATTTAAAATAGTTTATTTGCGATCATCAGTTAGATGAGTAGGATAATTGCTGAAATCCTTGATGTGCTTGCAGAATCAGACAAACCAATGAGTTCTCAGGAAATAACCGATGAATTGAGATTTAGGGGGATAAAATTAGAGTCTCGAACAATTAGATACCATTTAACAAAGATGGAGAAAATGGGACTTATAACAAGGGTTGCTAATGGAAAAAGGGCAATTACAAAGAAAGGATTGGAGGAATTAAGGAGAAAGAGTGTGTTTGAAAGGCTTGGTGAGTTTTCAGAGAGAATTGAATACAACGTTTACTTCTGCACATTCGATTTGTATTCGATGAAGGGTACAATTCCAACCAACGTTGCTATTTTGGATAAAAAACATTTTGAGAAGGCTTTACAGGTTCTTCAGGAAGTTGGCAATTCAAAAATATTGATCTCAAATTTAGTTGTGTTTGGAGATGAAAACGAGAACATGGGTGGAATAGATATTCCAAAAGGAAAGTTTGGTGTTGGAGTGGTGTCAAACACGATTTACGATGTGGTGATGAGGTCTGCTGGGGTTTCGATGGTTGCAGAGTTTGCTGGATTGTTGCATTACGAGATGCACAAACCCCAAGGATTTACCGAACTCATCAGCTATAGCGGTACAACACTAAGCCCAGGATGGCTTTTAATCAATTCTGGACTGACATCAGTCTATAAAACAGTAAAGAGTGGAAATGGAGACGTTATAACCGCAATTAGAAGCTTTAGCAAGTATGCAGTTGAGGTAGTTAAAGAAGAGTTATCGTTGGCAAAGGCAAGGGGGATTGATGGGATAATAGCCATTGCCCATCCATCTGACAGAAGCTTTAGCCTTCCCGCTGGCAACAGAGCAAGATTAATAGTGTCTGCTGGGCTTAATTATCTTGCCCCTTTGCATGAGTGCAATTTAAAGCCTGAATTAAGAATTAACGAAGCATTTATTGAAATCAGAGAATTTAAGCCGTTGGACAGAGTGTAGTTAATTCACCTGAATTCCAACTTAGCCTTCAATTCTTTCAATCTTTCCTCGCAGTATTTGAAGATTTCAATCCCTTCCTCCCTGCTGATTTTACCACTTGATAAATAAGAGCCGATGTTTGGATATATTATGTAGTCCAACTCCCATTGAATTTTTTCATATGTTATATCCTCTCTTTCCATAATTTCATCAAAAAACTGCTTCATCAACTTCAGTATCTCCTCTTTTACATCCATGATTCTAATGGACAACAGAAATTTTAAAGTTTCGGAGTTTAAGTATTAAGGGAGGCAAACTTCATGCAACATCCATCCATAATCCAGTTAAGGAATTTTAAAGACGAGTTGAATGTAGCTATAAAAATTATTGAAAGATATTCCAAAGAATTTGAGGTTGAAAAAGTAAAAAACGGGGTTGATATTTACTTTTCTGATGTGAATGAGGCAAGAAACGTTATTTCAAAACTCAAAAAAGCTTTTAATTTTGAAATTAAATCCAGTACCAAGTATGCAGGTTTGAGAAAGGGGAGAGTCAGAGTCCTCTTCGTTTTTAGTTTGCGAAAGATTGATCAATAATTGTGGAGTTTGTAGACTACAACTTGCAGAAACACTGGAAGGTAATCTACAAGCACTGGAAAAGCTTAACTCTTTGATCGAGGAGATTCTTGAACAGCCATTCCTTACAGTAATTAAATCCAACAAAGTGAAAAATTCTGGGAATTGCAACAAAAGAAGCTGATAAGCATATTGCAGAAGTTCATCAATGGATCAGGGAAAAATGAAACGATGAGGCAACAGAATTCATTTTCAAGCTAATAGTGTATGGAGGTTTAAGGCTGGAGCATGCCTACAGATTGCTTAAAACCTTCAATCCTGCAAATCTGGAGTTTAATGGAAAAGTTACGAGATGCCCAACGGATGACATTTCAACGGAGATTAAATGTATATTCAAGATATATAAAAAGATGGGAACAAAATTGTTACAAGATTGTGGAGATAAGTTAATCTTTAGTAACCCTTATATACCCAAAGTAACCTAAATGGTTATTATAGGTAAGAGGTGTTGATATGGTAGAGAAAAGAATTGTGAAAATCGAAGAACCACTAAAAAGGTATGTAATACAGTGGCAGAGTTGGTTACAGAGCAAGACGGGGAAATACATCTCTCAGGGAAGAGCTGTAGCTTTAGCATGCTGGGCGATGCTTGTAGCTGTAGATTATACCCCCCGTGAACTTCGCAAACGTGGGTTATACAAGGAAGCTGATTTTTTTGAAGCACTTGCTGATGAAGTGGTGGATGTGAGTAAAGATTTGATTGAAGGGGAACTTGAAGAATTTGATTTCGAAAGTTTTTTCGATAGAATGGAGGAATTTAGATAAATAAACAGGGAGGCTAAAAATGAAGCTGGAAAGATTGAGAATTTTGGGAATTGTTGTTATCATAGCGTTAATAGCAATCGAATTCGGGGGGTGTGCAGAGAAAAAGAATATACCTGTGATAAATTATATGCTAGTGGCTGATACGAATACAGTTTATTTGAAAGTAAGGGTTGAGGGGAGATGAAAGTAAGGGTTGAGGGGAGACCCCAATACCTGAATCTCATTTTAACAGACCCTGATGGTATCGAGATTAGCAGAGCGTGGATAACAGAAGATGATTTACTGGATGGAATCAAGACAGTTAAGCTTAAAATGGCTAACTATGGAGAGACACCGAAGGGTGGCATTTATACACTCATTATAAAAAAGTCTTATGGTGACGTGCTTTTTACAAAGAAACTCTCATTCAATGGAGCTAATGTGAGTATAAATGAAGTGAGATTTGAATACCAATACTGGGAGCGTTTTAAAGACTGTAAATATACAATAGAGAAAATAAAATTAAACATCTCAAATAATGGTGACTTACCAGCGATTGTGGATAGGGCTTTAGTGACAATAGACGGAGATGTTGTAAAAGTATCCTTCTATCCTCGTAAAGCATTGCTCCCTAATTCAACAAATAAAGTTGAGGAGCCATTTAGGATTGCCCCTCCATTCTGTCTAAAGCTTGGAACATATAAAGTAGTTGTAGGCTTGTATTCGGAGAAAAAACTACTTACAAGTTATGAAACAGAAATAACGCTAAAGAAGTGAATAGAGTTTTAACTATGAATTAGAGTGTCAGAAGAGCTCGTAGAGAGAACTAAAAAAGGAGAAATCAAGCCAGACAAGATTATAACCGTAAAAGATAACAAGGTCTAAACAGGGGGGTGGTGAGAGGTTGCTAGCCCCAGTAGCCCATGGAGATGAAAGGCTGTGGTTAGAATACGAAATCAAAGTTAAGAGAACGAGAAAAGAGTTCTATGAGAGATACGAAAAGGTCATAACTGAGAGGGAAGAGGTTGAGGGGATTAAGATTTGGGGAGTAATTCCAGAGGAGGAGCTTGCGAGGATTATCCTCAGGCATGTGCAATATCTCTTTGAGAAAGGCTATGACCAGGAGGAGATAATTAACAGAATCACTGAGAATTTTGGTCTGAGAAGGGAGAGTACAAAGGAATTTTTTGATTATGCTGGGTGATGTTTGTTTAATGGATAGTGATCAGGAGGTTATACAATGTTTCAACCTTTTTCAATTGTGTTGTTAGTTCTCGGCGTTCTTGTTTTGGTATTTTCTATTTTTATTGCAATTTTAGTTCATGTAGGGGAATTATCTCCAGAACAAGGTCAAGTGTATGCCCAAATAAATTTGGTTCTTTTAACAGTTATGATCTTGTTAATATACTATCGGCAAACCCAAGTTTTGTCAAATCAAGAAAAGATAATGAGTGAGCAAACACGAATATTAGGAGAACAAGTACCTGTTTTAGATAGACAAACAGAACTAATGGCAGCTCAAACAGGTATTGTGGATACCCAAACTAAGTTATTGAAATTAGAAAAGAAGCCGATACTTGCTATCAGAAAAACGTATGATGGTGGCTTATGGTCATTTGAGGTCGAGAATCTATCGAAATATCCAATATTAATTGAAGATATTGATTTCAAACCTCATATAAATTCCGAAGAAGATCAAGCTGTTAAGCAGGTTATTAAACAAATAATCAATGAAGTTCAAAGTATTAAGGGGGAAATATTATCACCCGGCCAAAAGAAGGAGTTCCAGAAATCATCTCTTAGTATTCCAGGAATCCTGAGGATAAAAGTGTCTAATCCCTACTACCGAGATTTAGTTCTCGAATATGAATTTGATGTAGGGCTTGGGAAAATGCGGCTACTCAATTATTCTTAGAACAAGAAAGCCATTTGAAATCTCCATTTTGAAAATAGGATGCCCGGATTTGAACCGGCGACCATGCGGTCTTCAGCCCGGTAATAGCTTTAATTCCAAAATAAAGGAAGGAGAAATAAGATTTTCAGATATTAATAAAGATGATTTTATTGTATTTTGGACAACAGAAAGGAAGAAGAGAACTACTGAGTATAGGGCTAACAGACTGTACACTCTGCTTAGCAAATACCTATCTGACAAATCAATAACTGAAGAAAATCTAAGAAATGCATTCTACCAGACTACGAATAGAAAGAGCTACGTAAACGCTGTTAGAGTGTTGTTAGATTATCTAAAAGTTAGAAAATTGATGAGTAGAAGTGTAGTAAATGAAATTCTTGAGCAGCCGTTTTTGACATGCATCAAATCCAATAAAAGAGAGATATACTTGAAAGATGAAGAGGTAAAAGAAGCGTATGAATGGATTAAGCAGAAGTGGGATGACGAAACGGTAATGTTGTTTGAATTGATAGTTTACTCTGGCATAAGACTTAAGCATGCTTTAAGAATGCTGAAAACTTTTGATTACAGAAAGCTTGAGTTTAATGGAGACGTAGCTAGATATCCAATGGAGGGTATAACAACTGGAGAGAAACAAATCATTCTATGCATTCATGCCTGCCGAGTTTGCTAAGAAACTAAAACCGTTAAAACAGAATCTACAATACGCAGCATGGCAAAACAGGATAATGCCAAAAAGATGGGGTAACAGAACAAATCAAAAATGGATAAGATGTAGAGTCGATTCAAATGCCTTAAGAAAGTGGTTTGAGAATTTTTGTTTAGAGAATGGGGTAGAATACGAGTTTGCTGAGTACTTCATGGGACACTCACTAAAAGGTATGGGAGCAAGGCATTATGCACAAATGAGAAAGTTGAGTTGGGACAGATATAGAAAGCTATTAGATAAGTTTCCCATTTAACTATTTTTAAACTTTTATTTTTATTAACTATAGCTATCAATTAAATTTAACAACTTCTAGATACCCTAAAACCGATAATAAACCACAGTAATGGCAAAAATTGTTATGTTTGAAAAATGAACAAAGTTAACCAATCCAATTTTCTATGATTTCTCTAACTTCCCCAATCATTTTGGGATTAATTGATACATGCAATCCATATTTTGTTGGCTTTCTAAGAATTAGTCCCTCTTTTATTAGCTCATCGACAGCTTTTTCAATGAGTTTATGCTTGTCTTTAGGAAAACCTTTCTTGAGATTGTTGATGTCTGTATGTTTCCCACCAATGTATCGATGTCTATATAGCCTCCAAAGTATCTTTGCCTTAATTTCCACATTGATATGAAGAAAATGTAATATTTAATATTTTCTAAGAAAGTTTAAATAGTACAAAGTATTATTAGTCAAAAAGAATTGGTGATGTGTATGCTTAAAGATTTGTTTGGGGATGCTGCAATAATAAGAGTTATTGACTTTTTGCTTGATGAGTGGGAACTGGATTTCTCCAAAGCTGATGTAGCAAGGGAAACGGGTATCAGTTGGAAAACAATTAATGAAATTTGGAAAAAGCTTGAGGAGTTTAAACTCATAAAATACTCAAGAACAATAAACAGGGCAAAACTCTACAAGGTTAATGTTGATTCATCGTTGTATAAAGCTTTGAAAAGGTTGGATTTTGAAATTCTTAAGATGCAAGACGAGAAAGAAGAGGTTGAGGCAGTAACCACATCTGTTTAAAGCTATAATAAAATATCTGTTTTCAGTAGTTATTTAAGAATCTTTTTCATATCATGAGTAGGGTGGTAGTATTGGATGTGAAAAGGCTAATTCTCGAAGAAAACGTTGGAGGTTATGATCTTTTAATTCGTAGTCTTGCTGGAACACTATCGATTATTGCCCTTGCAATGGATTTGGTGGATAATAGCTGGAAGTGGTTGTTTGCTTTGATTGCGTTTGTTGGGATTTATACGAGTTTAACAAGGCATTGTACACTCTATTCGTTCATTGGATTTAGCACAAAAAAAATAGATTGAAGTATGATAGAATTAACTGTAAGTTGCTTGAATTAACCAGAAAAAGCGAAAGAAACTTCCTGCCAAGCTTTATCGAGTAGCTTTGAATAATACTGAACATCAAAATTCTCAGCATCCCATTCCGTTTTAACAACCCATCTTTTTTGCATCTACAACCACATAACTAATCTCCATTCCCGGTTTAACTTGAAAACCAAGTTTTTTGTATGCTTTTATAGCTGATTTTCAGAACATCCTTTTTTACTTAGTTCCATAAGCATGTTTTTTAAATTATATGTTCCTTTGGACTAACTTTTTTAATTTTACAAGAGTCAAATTATGATTGTCGAAACAAACAAATGTGCTAACCACTATAGCAGACTTGCCAATCCAAATTACAATCCTGGATGATTCTCTGGTTAACAATTTTACCAATAGATCTAAATCACGTTTTCCTAATTTTAACCAACAGGTACTAAAACTATTTTAATTATTTATAGTATAATACAAAAAGACTATATTTGAAAGCAATAATATGAAATTAACGGATTAGAAATTAGAGAGTTAATTTAAAACAGTGTTTCCTTAAGTGGGACTTGCCTAGGTTGCAAATGAGTGGCTAAGGTCGCTGGGCAGTCTACAATAGTACCCTGAACCCCATGACTTTTGATAAAAAATCTGTAGGTACTGATCGTTTTTGCGACCTATTCGATCGGTGTAAGTTTAAATTAAAATGGAGGTAGTAAATATGCCTGAAGATGTTAGAAGGAATGAACAAGAAAATGTACAATTAATAAAGCAAATGTTCGCAGCTTTTGGACAGGGCGACATCTTGCAATGTCCTTCAAAGCTAAAAATAAGCTTTCAACTATTTTATTGCCAACATCATCAAACAACAGTTTGTCATGCTAAACAAACACAACATCGTGGTGGAAGTCTTCAAGAATTGACAGCAATTGGTAAATTGTGAAAGCCCTTCTAACATCAAAGTCCCCTTTCAACTCAGATAATATTTTCGAGTAATTTCCACAAACGTACAGCAATCCGTAGCGATGATGTTCGATGTAATCCTCAACAGCCTTGATACCAATCTCCTTTGGAGCGAGCAAGGCATTTAATCCATTTCTTATCGTTATTGATGAACACAACTCTATCATATAGTGTAGTAATCGAAGTTAATTATATCCTTTCTCTGTAGGCTTTCTCTGTAGGTCGATATTAATACGAAGTTATGTGTAAAATTTATTTTTACGATATGACTTTAAAAGATAGATTTGATAAGCTTGAAACGCTATTAAAAAACATAAAATAAACATTCAATGACTATCAGAACATGAAAACTATGGAAATTGGCAAAGGAGTTTTCTTTGTCATGGGCAAACATAAAGGAAAATTTCCCTTTTCAAACTCACTCATCGTAAAACATAAAGTTATGCTGGACTTAGGATGTGGAATTGAAACTGTTAAAGATTTGGCAGATAAGGTTGAGTTTGCTGCTCTAACCCACACTCACCCAGACCATTGCTCTGGGGCATGGGTTTTCAATTTTAAGAATAAGAGGGTTTTATCCCCTAAGGGTTACAAAACTGAATTGGAAAGCTTAGCTAATAGATTTGTTAATGAAAAGCTTAAAGAGAGGTGGAAGAATTTTGTAACAAATACAATGGGTATTAGGGATTTTAATGCTGAATGTTATTCTGACGGAGATTTGATACTCAAAGAGCCTGAAATCGTAGCCATACACACCCCAGGACATACGGCAGACATGCATGTCTTTTACATAGATGGCAGAATAATCTTTGGTTCTGATATTGATTTAACTGCTTTTGGACCTTGGTACGGGCATGAGGAGAGCTGCATTAAAGAATTTGTGAAGTCTATTGAGAAAGTGATGGAGTTGGATGCCTCAATTTTTGTGAGTGAGCATGAAGAGCCAGTTTTTGGGAGAGAAAATGTGATTGAGAGATTGCAGATGTATTTGGACGTGTTTGAGAGAAGGAATGAAATTCTAATCAAACTGCTTGATGAGCCGAGAAGTTTGAATGAATTGGTTAAGCTATCGCCCTTCTACATGAAAAAACCCTATGAAAAAGAGATGCTTGATTATTGGGAAAGCCAAATGATTGAAAAACATCTTGAGCTGCTTATTGAAAGAGGGCAAGTGGTTAAGGTAGATGGAAAATACGTGTCCCTTTAATTTTTTGTTTTAATCTTCAGCTCTTTTGGAGTACAGATTATCTAAGTTAAGAAAATTAAGTAATCTAATTTTTTGTTGGATGCATTACAGTTTTATTAATCTTAATATCTAATTATTAATGTGAAATACTTACACTGGGATGAAACGTTGTTCAAAGATGCTGAGGTGTTCGATGCTGACTACTTACCAGATATTCTGCTTCACAGGGAAACCCAGCTAAATCAACTTGCTTCAAACATGAAGCCTGCATTGAGAGGGTTAACTCCTATCAATTGTGTGTGCTTGGGTCCTCCAGCCACAGGTAAAACAACGGCTGTTAAACTAATCCTAAATGAACTGAAAGAATACTGTTTAACAGCTTATGTGAATTGTAGGAATGCAAACACTAAGCATCAAATCTTTTCAGAAATCTATCGCTGCGTTAGTGGAGCTGTAGTGCGAAGAGGTTTGTCATTCAATCGATTGTATGTTAAGCTTATGGACATGCTTGACAACGTTTTAGTATATGTTTGGACGATTTAAACTTCATCTTTGATAATGACACAGTTAACGAAACTTTATTTTCATTGCTAAAAGCTCATGAAACCTTCAATGTCAAGATTGGTGTAATATGTATAATGACAGATTTGAAATTCACAAAGCGTTTGGATGCTTCTGTTGGCTCAATCTTTCATGCTGATGAGATTTACTTTCCATTGTACAGTAAGGAGGAAATCAAAGACATACTGCTTGCAAGGGTTAAAGCTGGCTTCTACGACAACGTTTTGACTGACGAAGCCTTTGATTTGATTGTCGATTTAACTTACAAATCAGCAGATTTGCGTTTGGGAATCTTTTTGTTAAAGTTATCAGGATTGGAAGCTGAGAAAAGAGCAAAGAGAAAGATAGAGGTTGAAGATGTTGAGGAAGCTTACTTAAAGGGTAAAGGTTTGTTTTTGGACAAGAGCTTATCAGTCTTAACATCAGATGAAAGAAAGATTTTGAAAACAATTTACGAACATAACGTGGAAACAACTTCTCAGCTCTACGAACTTGTTGATGTTTACTATGAGAAATTCAACGAGATTTTGAAAAAGCTGGAGAATGTTAAACTGATTGATTTGAAGATTAGAGTATTCAAAGGGTAAAATTCAGCGAATATTCAGGAAGCATGATAGGGATATTTTGCTTGATGCTCTGGAGAGGGTTAGTAGCTAACTCTAAAATCAAATTATAATTTACGCTCTAATATATAATCGAAAACGGTAGTACTTAAACGATTTTACAGAACAAATTCTGGATTTCCAGATTAAAATAACTAATTGAATAAAATAAGTCTTAATCCTCTGCTTTAAAGAAGAATAATGAATTTTGGATTATTCTTACTGAAAATGTTTTACCTTATTATCTAACAAGGTACGATGAGCGTTGGAATTGATCCTTCCTTGATTACCTCATCTGCTGTACTTCCTAGAAGTATTTCTTTGAGAAATCCTCTTCCAGTTTTTCCTAGTACAATAACCGATGCCCCAAATTCAATAGCTTTTACAATTATCTCTTTTGAAGCTATTCCCGAATCTACAATTATTTCACTTTCAAATTTAAATTTGTCTGCGAACACCTTAAGAGCTTGTTTAGCTTTGTTGATGTTCTCCTCAATTTCATCAATGTCACCGTAATCAATAATATGAATTATTCTTGCCTCTTTAACATTTTCTTCAAATTTCCTTACAACAACTCCTGTATATTCAGAACATCTTGATAGATCTAAAGCAATAAGTGGTTTTGTAAATAATTTTTCACAATCACATCTGCACTCCAACTCATTTTTCTTTTCGTTCCAATCATATTTTAGAACTAAAACCGGAATACTGCTCTTTCTTATTAAGTTTCTTGCCGTACTCCCTATTTGCATCCGTCTTCTTATATGTTTGCCTTTTGAAGGGATTACAATCAAATCGACCATTTCACAGTAGGCCCTATCCAAGATTTCTATAGAAGGACATCTAGCTTCAGTTGAGATTGTTGAAGCTATAGAACCAATTGAGACATATCCTTTTGCATTAACACCTTTATTTTTTAGTTTTTCAACGAGTCTATCTACTTCTCCTTTTGCTTTCATTTGAATTTTTTCTAAAACTCCTATATCTTCAACATATTCAACTACATGTATAATTATTACCTCCTTTGCTTCAAATTGCGGTATACAGTTTTCAAGTGCATCTACGGATACTTCTGAGAAATCTATTGGAAATAAAATTCTTTCAAACATTTGACCACCTATTACACTATATAGCAAAATGATTATAAATATTTTTTTGTAAATTAATTTAAAGTGTTGACTCTGACTCTACGAACGGATAAAGTAAACAGTACTGTTAAGAAGGATATAAGTGATTCTTGAATTTTGGAAGAGAAACTGCTGAAATACAAGAAGCACTTGCTTTAAAATACACAACCTAGAAAATATCCCAGAGTTATTTCACAACCCAGCATAACCCTTTTGATAAAAACAACCAATAGGGATTTAGATAAATAGAACAACTACATATAACCATATATGGGGTCTAAATTTAAGGATTGGAGACTCCTTATCTCGACGTTTATGAGAAAAATTACCTGCTGAGAGAGTTTTTAAGTTTAGGGGATGGTAATTTGAAGAACTTTAAATTTTCACTAATACCAAAAACCGTTTATGCGAGAAACACAAACATTAATTTATGAAGATTGGAGAAGTAATGGTTAAAGACATCGTATTTGTTGAATATAAAACAACAGTTTTAGAAGTATGTAAAATTATGGGTCAAAAGAGAATAGGAAGCGTGATTGTAACGAGAGAAAATAAGCCATACGGAATATTCACAGAGAGAGATTTAGTTTCAAAAGTTTTGATTGAGGGAGATTTAAACGAAGAAGTAGGAAAATATACGTCAACACCACTAATAACAATCTCCCCTGAATATACAGTAAAAGAATCTGCTAAAATAATGGCAGATATGGGGATAAAGAGGCTAGTTATTGTCGAAAATGGTGAAGTAAAAGGCATATTCACAGCTTCCGATCTTGCAAAAATCGTTGCTAAATTTGAAATTTGAGGTGGAAGCATGGAAAAACTAAAATGCGTAATTTGTGGAAGAGAATTAAATCCAAAAGAAGAAGAGAGAACTTGGAGACGTTGCAGCATCTGTAAAAAACCCGTCTGTATGGAGCACATTCATTACATTGGTGTTTGGAGAAGAGGACTATACAAAGACTATGTAGAAGTAATCCCAGTATGCGAAAAGTATATGCCAAAGAAAAGTTTTTAAGCTATTTTGTAAGTATTCTCAATAAATGTAATATTTCCAACAATTCATTATTCTATTACCTAATATCATTAAAATATCGATCTACTAACTGATCCAACCAAAACTTTATAGAAGGCGGTATTAAAGATAAAAACAAAGAATATCTGATAGTTGACATAAATTTGAGTTGCATGACATGTAAAAGAATTCTGTCTTTGTGTATAAAATAAAAGACGTTTCCGAGCAGAAGGTTTATTCCGAGCAGAAGGTTTATTTCGATCGAAAACTAACATTATAATGTGAGAATATGGATGGGTGTGAAAATGAAAAATATGAAGACTCAAATAATGAGATACTTGAAATTATTATTGACAAAATTCTGTATCATCAAAGAATTCTTCTTGAATCATATATCAACTTTTTCACAGACAGTTATAAAGCCATTTTTAGGGCGAGAATTCAAAAAGGTGGAAGAATTGCAATTCCTGAGACTGAAAGAGAGGCTTTAAACTTGAGAGATGGTGAGTTGGTTAGAGTTATAGTAATGAAAGAGAGTAAGTAAATTTTAAAATTTATCTTAAAATTTTTTGGCTATGTACTTTTTTAGTCTCTCTAAGTATTATTTGGGATAACTATATATTAATAATACTTAAAATATAAGAAAATAAAAAAATATATATGCCAGCTTGTCACGTACTAACTCATGATAGAGTTCAATATATTAAACGAGATAACTTTTCGAACAATCGAGATGTGGATAGGAATGAATAGAGAATTGATAAAGAGTCAAAAAAATATGACTAAGTCGTTTTTTAGAGCATTCATGCCAAGAGATGCATTTGAGACGTTTTGGAAACCAACAGAGTTAATAATAGACTCCCAGATCGATTTGATGGAGAATGCAGAGAGATTTATTGCAAGTTTGAGATGGAGTTTTAAACCTGTAGAATCAAAGAAAATCGAGATAACAGAGGGAGAGGCTGATAAAGAGCTTAAAGAGGAAGTAAGAAAAGAGCAACGAAAAGGTAAGTGAATGTTAAATATTAATATTAACCTAGAAATGAACTCAAAAACACTGTAAATTGGAAATATGATAATTTTAATTGTAAATTCAAGTCAATTTAACTTGTACATTCACCGACTACAATTCCAAAAAGTACATAATTGGCTAAAATAAATTTATATTAGTGTGGTCTATATGAGGTTAAATGGGAAGATTATGTTAATTACAGGTGCGTCAAGAGGTATAGGGAAAGCAATAGCTATTGAAGCAGCAAAGAATGGTGCAGATATAGTTTTGAATTATGTAAGTGATAGGAGTAAACCACTTGTTGAGGAAACCATGGAGAAAATCAGAAGATTAGGCAGAGAAGCTATAGCCGTTAAGGCTGATGTGGGCAATTGGAATGATGTCGTAAAAATGAAAGAAATTGTTGATAAATTCGGTAAGATTTGTTGTTTGGTCAATAATGCTGGAATAACAAAAGATAATCTGTTAATAAAAATGACAAAGGAGGATTGGGATGATGTTGTAAGGGTGAACTTAAGTGGTGCTTTTTATGTTACAAAGATTTTTATCGATCACCTCATTGAGACTAAGGGCAGTATAATCTACGTCTCAAGCGTAGTGGGACAGGATGGCAACATTGGACAGGCAAATTATGCAGCATCAAAAGCTGGTTTAATTGGAATGACAAAAGCTTTAGCCATGGAACTTGCAAGATACAGTATTAGGGTAAACGCAATTGCACCAGGATTTACAGAAACTGAAATGACCGCCAAAATTCCCGAAAAAGTTAAAGAAAAGATTATAGCAAGAATACCTCTGAGAAGATTTGCTCTACCTGAAGAGATAGCGAGAGCTGTTGTATTTTTGGCATCTGACG
>QMZC01000063.1 GCA_003662995.1 Archaeoglobales archaeon | reverse complement strand
GCTGTGACAACCCGTTAAATCAAGTAGTCACAGCATGTGGAAGTGGGGCAGTGGCAGCAAAATCTGCCTATACTTTTGTTAGTGGTGTTGAACTTTGATTTTTTAAGATATGACCTATGTCAACTTAACAATCCTTTCATGTAATTGATACAACCTTTCAGCCAACTCTACGAGGTAATTGTAGTCTTTTAATTTTTTAATCCATTTGGCAGGTATTTTACTCTCACATCCTTTAATCGCTCCAGCCATTGCTGCTATTGAATCCGTATCTCCTCCAGCATTAACTGCCTTAAGTACACAATCTTCAAACGTTTTGGATGAGAAATAACAGTAAAAAGCCATCGGAACAGAATCCAATGCATATACCGAATTTCCCAGCTTATCGATTGCGAAATCAATGTCTTTATCAGAAATGTGATATGAATGTTCAATTTTCTCCGCCAACAAATCGTCGTACCTTTTCACTCTCTCTACGACTTCCCTTACAACCTCTTCTTTTTCAAAGTCCAAACACAAACAGGCTATGGAAATGGATATAGCCACAGCTCCTCCAATTGCTGCAGTACCCTTATGTGTGATGGAGGCAGATATAACTGCATATCTTTCAACTAAATTTAAGCTGAAGTGGTACACCAAACCAATCGGCATAACCCTCATCGCTGCCCCGCAAGTTTCTGAGTAAACTCCAGCCCTGTCCCATGGAATGCCATTAATCAGATTTCTCAAAGCTCTACTGCTTGTTGGGCCAATCCTTGGGTTTTTTGATTCTACATACCATCTTTTAAGTTTCTCAGCAAAATTCTCTGGACTTAAGTAAACTGTCTCAAGGATGGATTCAGCCAACGTTATCATCTGTTCAGTATCGTCTGTCCATTCTCCAGCTTTAAAATCGTTGTAAGGAGATGGTAAGTAATCCTTAACCTTGCCATAAAGCTCTTTTATCTTATTTCTCGTTAAACCTTCGACGGGCATTCCCAACGCATCACCTATAGCCACCCCTAAAATACAACCTTTGAATTGATCTAACAAGTTCATTTTCTCACCTTAGACTTAGCCTTGTTTGCCAAGTTGTGTGCGCATCTTATTGGTTCTGGAAGCTTGTATTTCTTTATGCACTTAATCACCAATTTTAATGCAGTATCGGGAGTTATGTAGCTGCCGGGAGATATAAATATCGGATTACATCTCTTACAGCTTTTTAGTGAATAACCTATTATCGATCGATTTTCATCATAAATTGGCTTTGCCTCCATCTCCTTCCTTGGTTTTTCAACAAACCCGTACAGTTTTTTCTTCGTAATACCTATCGTTGGAGTTTTAAGCTTTAAAGCGATAAAAGTTGCTAAACCGCACTTCCTTGGATGAGCAATGCCACTTCCGTCAACCATTATTACTGCATTTTTTTTGTTGTCCATCAACCCATCCATCAACCCCCTTAACGCCCTAACTGCGGGCATCCCCTCTCTAAACATTAAAAAGGTTGGAATGTATGGAAACTTGGTTCCTTCAATGACAGCGTTGCTATCAATTAACTCAAGTTCGGGATAGCCTAGAATAACACAGGCCGAGATTACTTTATCATCAATAAATGCTTGATCAACCCCTACAACAAATTTTAACTTTTTTAATTTAACTTTATCTTCAATAATTACTGATTTTGCCAATTTTTCTTGGAATTTTGTAAGTCTTTGCAAGTCCATAACATAATTTGGTTTGATGTTTTAAGCTTTTGTCGTTGGCAAACCCTTATCGTGTTCATATCTTCCTTGTAGGAATACAACAACAAAATTTCAAATTGTTGAATGATAAAAAGTTCGAAGAACCTTTAATAGAAAAGTTATAATCAAGATGGAAATCCAAAAAGATAAATTACACTGTAAAAACGTTGGGTAATGGATGTCTGGGGGTTTGTCAAGAAATACTACATTGATTCAATAGTGTACAAGCAGGGTTATAACATCGTAAACACGTTGACATGGGCACTCGTACTTGTAATTGCGGTCATTTTAATTTACAAATATTTAAGCAAAAGGATGAATTTCGATTACAAGTTTGCTTTAGCAAGCATTCCCTTTATCGTTCTAGGCTCTTCCGTGAGAATCGCTGAGGATGCTGGCTTTTTGTCACCCCCAATTTCGTACCTTTTCATGACCCCCTTTATATACATCCTTATCTTTTCAATAGCTTTTCCGAGCTTAATTTTATCGTTAAGGATTGGAAAAGAATATTGGAAGTATTATGGAATGGTTGGACTGATTGTTTCTTTGTTAGTTATTGCTCTATTGTTTGTGAATCTAAAAGTTGTAAACTGGTGGGTTTTTCCCGTAGCATTGTTTTTAGCCTTAATTTGTACATGTGCATTTTATTTTATTACAAAATTCGATGTTTTTAACAAAATGGCAAACAGGCTTAACTATACGGTATTCTTTTCGCACATACTGGATGGAGCTGCAACATTTTTGGGCATCAGTTATCTCGGCTACTGGGAGTTGCACGTTTTGCCGAGGTTTTTGATTGAGGCTTTTGGTGCTTGGGTGATGATTCCTGCAAAATTCATCGTATTCTTTGCCGTGTTATACGTTTTAGACACATCAGATGAAGATGCAAACCTCAAAAACTTTTTAAAGTTCGTTTTGATTGTCTTGGGCATGGCTCCTGGAGTTAGAGATGCGTTGAGGATGACTTTTGCTGTTTAGTTGTAAACCCTCTTAACCTCACCAACTCCCTTGCTCTTTCCTTCCCTAAAAATGAACTTCTGCCCTTTAAAAACAAATTGTGGGTTGTATTTAAATCGAATCTTGACTAAGCCCCTATCTCCAGCTTTCATGTATTCCTTCTCCATATCTTCAAAAATAACGGTCTCAGATATTGTTTCAAGATGAACAACAGGCTCATAACCCCTCTTTATCAAAGTTGGATGACTAAATACAAGCACATCAGCATCAAACTCCCAAACGGCATTTAATGGCTCCTTAGCCAACACCATCCCCCTCCTTAGCTCATCGTATTTCACACCTTTCAAAGCCACGCCAACAATGTCTCCAACCTCAGCCTTTGAAACCCTGTAGTAGTGCATCTCGATGCTCAAAACCTTGACTTTCCTAAAGCTTCCATCATGAAATGGTCCAATGTAAACGTCTTCTCCCTCTTCGAGAACACCAGATTTAATGCTACCGCTCACAACAGTTCCAACTCCGCTGACCTTGTAAAGCCTGTCGATGTACATTAAAAAGTCTTTTCCAAGCACACTCCTCTTTGGAAGCCTATATAACAACTCTTCAAGGATGTCGTAGCCCTCCAACGTAATCGATAAAGTCTTGATAATTGGTACAACAACTTTGTTTTCCATCATCCTTGCTGCCCTCTTCGCCTCATTAACATCGTGAATTAGCAACGGAATTCTGCCAACCGTTCGCAAGGTTTTAGAGATTTCATCTACAACCTCCTTAACTCTCCTGTTATCTACCATATCTATCTTTGTTATGGCTATTATGACTGGTAAATCCATTGCCAACAGTATTCCCAAATGCTCCTTTGTTGTTCTCATTACACCATCGTTTGCGGCAACAACCAACAATCCATAATCAATTTTCTGCCCAAGTAAACCTCTAATAGTCGTTCTCAACCAAGGCTCATGACCAACGGTATCGACGAATGAGATTAGTTTATCAACATTCTCAACCACCCAAGCTTTTTCTGATTTGCTTAAAGGATTTTTTAACTTTACAGCTTTTCCATCTTTAAATCCAAAGACGGCAAAACTTAAATCTGCACTCAAACCCCTCTCAATTTCATGCTTTAAAACATCTAAATAAGCTCTTGTTAAACCATCTCCATCATCAGCCTTGCCAGTAATCAAACAGCCGACAAGCGTCGATTTACCATGATCAACGTGTCCAGCAGTTCCAATCATCACATGCTCTTTCGGCTTGGACTTTACAATTTCCACTATACCAACAAAGCCATCAGAAACAATGTATTCCTCAACGGCTTTTATCTTTGCGTCAACTTCTTTTGCAATTTGTTCAAGTATCTCAATAGTTTCTAAAAAACGTTGCTTGGGCAAACCTTTCAACTCACCAGAATCTGAAACACCTATGACGTAAATAGCCCTACCTTTGCCCATTAGAATTCTGTGATTCATCTGACATGCTAACTGCTGAAATCTCCCACCTTTAAGATGATAAGAAGTAAGCACTTCTTTAAACTCAATATTATCCTTTTCGCCCTCCCTAACAATCCTAAGTAATTTTTCCATTTCTTAAAATTGGTGACTTATTTAATTTATCTGTTTCGGCTTTTTAATGCTTTTAATAAGATTAAAATTCAAAATTTTTAGCGATAGTTTCTGCCTCTTTTTTGGTAATTCCGTACTTTTCCAAGATTTTTTTGAATTCCTGTTGTTTTCTATTTTTGACGGATTCACTTGAGAAATAAACCTTTATAAGAATTAAATCTCTAAATTCTAGTTGCATGTTGTAGGGTCTCCCTTTCTCGTTCATAGAAACCTGTATGTCTATTGAATATTTAATTGTTTCCAAAATCTCAACATTTGGTTGAAAAATTTGTAACAATATTATTTATTCATAATTTTCACTGAAATTTAATGGACAACGACCAAAATTTCAAGGAGGTTCTAAAGGTTTTATCCAAATCAGGTGGTTATGAGATACTAAAGGCATTAAAAAACGAAAAGAGATGGAGTTTGCTTGAGGGGCTTGTAAAGGATAAAAGGACATTGAGCTTTAGACTTAAAGAATTAAAACGGCTTGGAATAGTTGAAATAAAGAAAGTTGAAGACACACCAAAAGGTACAACAGTTTACTCCTTAACACCCTTTGGTAAAAAACTCCTGAAAGTGTTGGAGAACTTAGAGGAGGAATACGATACAATTATTCAGTAACTTTTTGAAACCAGAAAAAATATATATTAAAAAAATAAATATTGCTTAATAGTATTTGGCTTAATAGTATTTGGTACCATATTTAGTAATAGGGTTTGATAATTTGGATGTTTACAGAGTATACATACAAAATAGAGTTGTAGATAATTTTGATAATTTAAAAAATAAGAAATTAGCTCGCTAATAAGCTAATCCAAGCCAGTATAAACAGAGCTACTGCAAAGTAAAACAACGCATCCATAAACAGTATTACGAACGACAATATAAATACTTTGTCTATTCGACCTCTGTTTTGTTGAATAGATATGCAGATACAACAATGATAGCTATACAAAACACTAGCAGCACTAAGAAATCGTAAATGGGGTTGAACTCCGAATACCCAATCATAGCCCACCTCATTCCGTCAACTCCGTATGTTAATGGATCTAACAGAGCCAACATTGCAACAAACTCTGGTAATTCGGAAATCGGGAATAAAGCTCCAGACAACAAAAAGATTGGAAAAACAAAGAAGTTGATTACAATCTGGAAGCCGTGGATATCATGCATGAAGGTTGAGATGGCTATTCCAATGCCGGTGAAGGCAATTGCTATTAAAAACATGAACACAAACGCAAGCAACAAACCCCCCATTGATGGTTTGAAACCGATGAAAAAGCTCAGCACAACCATTATTAACCCCTGCATTAAAGCAGTCGTCGCTCCACCTAAGGTTCTTCCTAGAGCTATCGTCGTTCTGCTTATTGGTGCGACCATTATCTCTCTCAAAAATCCAAATTGCCTATCCCACACAATAGAGATTCCCGAAAAAGTGCTCGTAAACAGAACAACCATTGATACTATTCCTGGAGCTAAGAAGTCGATATAGGTGAGATTCGAGGGTAGAGAGGGGATTTCAACCCTTCTAAACCCCATCCCAAAAAACGCTAGGAAAAAGATTGGCATACCTAAGGAGCCGATTATCCTGCTTCTTGCCCTTACGTATCTCTTTAAATCTCTAAGCCAGAGTACGTATATGCTTTGCAATTCCATTCTATCACCTATCGTCTCATCCAAAACAGATTTTTTCTACCTTCTTCTCTAATCTCCCTCCCCGTCAGGTGGATGAAAACATCTTCCAGTGTCGGCTTTCTCAGACTCACAGCTTTAACCTCGATACCAACTTTTTGTGCTATTTCAATTATTCTCGGAATTGTACTCTCCCCCCTATACACGCTCAACTCAAGCCTGTCATCGAGCCTGACAATCTTATGTATTTCTTCCAATTCCAATTCCATGGCGAGTTTTTTTGCATCATTTACAACCAACGAGATTACATCTTCCCCAACCCTCTTTTTTAGATTTTCTGGCTTGTCTAATGCTATAATTCTTCCCTTATCAATTATTGCAACCCTATCGCAGAGTTTATCTGCTTCTTCAATGTAATGGGTTGTAAGGATGATTGTTACATCCTCTCTTTCCCTCATTTCAAGTATGTAATCCCATATCCTCCTTCTTGTTTGCGCATCTAAGCCCAATGTGGGCTCATCAAGAAATAGAACCTTGGGGAAATGCAGTAAACCCCTTGCAATCTCCAATCTTCTCTGCATCCCACCACTGAACTTCTTAACCTGCAACTTTGCCTTGTCGTACAGATCAACGAGTTTTAAAACCTCTTCAATTCTTTCCTCCCTCCTTCCTCTTTCAATTCCGTAGAGTCTTGCGTGAAAATCAAGATTCTCTTTGGCTGTCAATTCCAAATCGAGGGTGGGTTCCTGAAAAACAATCCCTATGTTCTTCCTCACCATGTTTGATTGTTTGACAACGTCGTATCCAGCAACCTTAGCCTCTCCACTGCTAGGTTTTAGTAATGTAACGAGCATTTTAATTGTGGTAGTTTTTCCAGCCCCATTTGGACCTAACAACCCGAAAATCTCACCCCTCTTTACACTAAAACTAACAGAATCTACCGCTTTAAACCCGTTGAACGTCTTTGTTAAACCCCTGACAACTATTGGTTCCATGGTGTTATTGGGTGACAAAGATATAAGGCTTTAATCTTTGTGGGAAACTAAGGAAGTTTTTTAATCTACCCATCCCACTTAACTTGTGAAATACGTTTATGGAGTGGTACCATCACGAAGACTTGGAAAATCCTTAGGTGTCAATGTCATTCCTCGCAAAACCTGCAGTTATTCGTGCGTTTACTGTCAGCTCGGTAGAACGACGAACAAAACAATCAAACGGAGAAGTTACTTTCCAAAAGAAGAAATTTTGGATGAATTGATGGTAAAATCAAAGGAGAACTTTGATTACATAACTTTTGCTGGAGAGGGGGAACCGACATTGTGTAAAGACTTGGGATGGTTAATCGAGAAATCCAAAGAGTTAGGGAAAGTGGCAGTCATAACAAACAGCTCTCTACTTTTTGATGAGGATGTTAGAAATGACCTTGCTGAATGTGACGTTGTAATTCCCTCGTTGGATGCAGCAGACCAAAAAACGTTCCTGAAGGTAAATAGACCGGTTAAACTTTCAATTGATAGGGTGATTGAAGGAATTATTGAGTTTGGTGAGATTTTCAAGGGTGAACTTAACGTTGAGGTGATGCTTGTCAAAGGGTACAACGACAGTTACGAGGTTTTGAATAGAATAAAAAAAGCTTTGGCAAAGATAAAGCCCGATAAGGTTTACTTGATGACGTTTACAAGACCTCCAGCAGAAAAAGTTGAACCCGTTGATAACAGAGGATTGTTTTTAGCCTACTCGATAATTGGGGATGTGGCAGATGTTGAATTGATTGTAGAGCCAGAGATAGGTGAGTTTGGAATAAAAAGCCTTGGTGACCTTATTTCCGTTCTGAGAAGACATCCGATGCGTAAAGAGCAAATCGAAGGGTTTTTGAAAATGCTGAATTCAGATTTTAGTACGATCAAAAATTTTGGTGTTAATGAAGTAAAATATAAAGGTGAGACCTATTATTTTGTTTAAAGTAAACAATTATTAAAACCTACGTCAATTGAAACCATGGCTGTTGAGTTTGACATTGAGGGGAAAATAGCTAAAATAACAATTAACAAACCCAAAACTCACAATTCAATTGACACAAAAGTCGTTGAAGGTTTGGCTAATGCCTTAAAATTGTGTGAGGACGACGAAATAAAGGCGGTTGTGTTGAGAGGTGAGGGTAAGAGTTTTTGCTCTGGAGCGGATTTGATTGAATTTAGAAAGTTTGTTGACAGAGGCGGTTTGGAATACTACTCCAGAGTTTTTCATAATGGCGTAATAAAAAGAATCAGAAAGCTCAGAAAAGCTGTCATTGTTGAAGCGAAGGGTTACGTCTTTGGGGCGGGTTTGAGCTTGTTGTTAGCCTCAGATTATGCTGTTGCCTCAAAAAATGCAGTCTTCTCAAGTGGATTTGCAAGAATTGGTCTAAGCCCTAACACAGGCTCATCTTTCTTTCTTCCTAGGTCAATTGGTTTTAAAAAAGCCTTTGAGTTGATGTCAACTGCAAGAAGCTTTGATGCCATGGAGGCTTTAAACTTGGGAATTGTCAATGAGGTTGTTGAGGCAAATCTTGAAGAGAGAATTTATGAGGTTGCAAAATTTTATGCAGCAATGCCGAGCAAAGTAATACGTTACATCAAGCTACTTTTGGATGTTAGCCTATCAAACACACTGGAGGAGCATTTAATACTTGAGGAAAAGCTAATATTGGATACGGCAAAAACTGATGAGTTCCTGCAGCATTTGAACAACACAATCAGCAAAATCAAGGGTTGAGTTTCACGAACTCAAAAAAACTCTCCAAAGCTCTTCTTCTATGCGACACTTCATTTTTCTCATCTCCCATCTCTGCAAATGTTTTGTCACCGTACAAAAACACTGGATCGTAGCCAAAACCTTTATCCCCTCTAATCTCCTCAGAAATCTCCCCTTCTACTCTACCAACAAACGTGTGAACATCACTACCGTCGAAGTACGCTATAACAGCTAAAAAGTATGCCTTTCTATTTTTTTCACCCTTCATGAGTCTGATTATGCCTTCATTTCCAATCGTTTTGAATACGAAAGATGAATACGGGCCAGGAAACCCATTCAAAGCTTCGATGAAAAGTCCACTATCCTCTATGAAAAAGGGTTTTTTTATCTCACTTGATAGCAACTCTGCACTTTTCCTTGCTATTTCCACCAAATTACTTCCCTGAATCTCCAGATACTTCATCTTCTTCCATTCAACCTTCACACCGTACTTCTCCCCTATTTTTTTTGCTTCCCTGTACTTACCTTCGTTTGAAGTAACAAACAACATTCAACCACCTCCCATCCTTTTGACGCAATCCATCAATCCCCAAAGTCCGAGCATGTAAGACATTCCCACAATTTTTGAGTTTCTAAACAACTTCAGCAGTTCTCCAAATTCTGCATCCTGTTCAATTATTCTATCACGCAAATCTTCAACACTCCCGTCTTCCTCAACAACCGATTTAGCAATCTCAACCCAATCAACGGTCTTTCTGTAAACCTTGTGCAACTCTTTACCCTCACCAAAACCGAAATGAGTGAAAGCTATAGTTTTGGGATTCAATTTAACCATTTTTTCTATGGATTCCAAGGATTTCTTAAAATCGAAAGGGGGTGGTGTTGTAGGAACGATCATTCCCTCATGGTACATCCCCGCAGAATCCCCCGTAAACAAGACATCTGACTCCACTAAATAAAATGATACGTGATGGGGGGCATGACCGGGAGTGTGTACGACTTTGATTAGGCAGTCTCCCAGATCAACTGTTTGGTTGTCATCAACCACAACAACCCTTGATTTCTCACACGGCTCTGGCAGTTGATAAATATCAGCAACTTCTCCCAAAACACTCTTTGCAGATTTCCACAATTTTGAAGGATTTATAAGATGCTCAACTCCCTTCGGATGCACCAAAACTCTTGCATTTGGAAAGTGCTTTAAAAGTCTCCCAGCCCCACCACCGTGATCTAAGTGAATATGAGTCACAGCGATGAATTTTACGTCATTTCTTCTTATCCCCAACTCTTCAATTGCACTCAATATTTCTCTTTCAGCCGCTGTAGGGCCGCAATCAACAATGCAAACTTTCTCGGATTCGACAATGTAGCTACAAACCGCATTTTTCTCGTTGTTTAGCAATGTGTCAATACAGTAAATGTTGTCGAGTTCATTAACCACTGGCATTGTCATTTACAAGTTTCAGTAAAAAATAAAGTTTATTGAATGTTGATCTGAATTTCATGAATTGAAATCAACGTGACATAGTAAAAGGACTTTGGGACGAAAATACCTCCTAATCGCAAATACGTTGTTGCAAGGAATTAAGGAGTTTTTGTCCCAAAACCCCAGTAAAAGGAATAAATTTTTATACAATTAATTATGCCAAAAATTGGCAAGTTGATAGTTAATCAATTAAACTAACCATAACTAATTGCATTTTGATCTAAAAAGGTAGAGAGTTGGTAGTTACAGTGTCATAAAAAAGCAAAAAAGTGAAAGTATATGATGGAGAAAGTTGAGAGAGAATACCAAAAGAAATCACAATTGATAACTTCCAATATTGTTTTTTTCAACATACTCGCAATCATAACGGGGATTGCTTGTGGTTTTATAGCTATTGGTTTTCGTTATTTAATATTTGGTTTTCAGGATTTATTTTTTATCAGAGTTGGTAATTTGCTAAGCTTATTTTATCCATACTATATTGTAATTATTCCTGCAATTGGAGGTATATTTGTTGGTATACTTACCTATTATTTTGCGCCAGAAGCGAAGGGTCATGGTGTACCTGAAGTTATGGCGGCTGTTACCGTTCATGGGGGTAAAATCAGACCTAGAGTTGTTGCAATTAAAGCTTTGGCTTCTTCAATTTGTATCGGTTCAGGCGGTTCTGCGGGAAGGGAGGGACCAATTGTCCAAATGGGTTCTGCAACAGGTTCTACAATAGCACAAAAGCTTGGACTAAACCCTTATCAAACAAAAGTTCTTGTTGCATGTGGGGCTGCAGGAGGAATAGCAGGGACTTTTAATACCCCAATTGCAGGAGTTCTATTTGCTTTGGAGTTGATATTACGGGAAGTCAAAATAAAATCTCTTACACCTATAGTTATATCTTCAGTATTCGCAACAATTATTTCGAGAATATTATTGGCGCTTTTGGGTGTAGAGACAACTTTCATTTTCGAAATACCACAATACAGTTTAAAAACACCCGTAGAAATTGTTTTTTACTTAATCTTAGGGTTTGTCACAGGAACTGTAGCTATAGTGTACACAAAGTCTTTGTACGGTATAGAAGATATTTTTGATAGGATAAAAATTCCAGAATTCGTGAAACCTTCAATCGGTGGTTTGTGCATCGGGATAATTGGACTAATTGTCATGCTATATACGGGCAACCCTCACGTCTTTGGTGTTGGGTACGAAAGTATCGAGCTATTATTTGATGGTAAAATTATTTTTGCAGTTGCATTTGCGTTAGTATTCTTAAAAATAGTAGCTACATCTGTTACTTTGGGTTCTGGAGGTTCTGGCGGTATCTTTGCACCATCATTGTTTATGGGTGCAATGACGGGGGGAACGTTTGGAATGGCTATTCACAAAATATTCCCAACTATTACCACAAGTTTTGAGGCTTATGCTACTGTTGGTATGGCAGCAGTGTTTGCAGGGGTAAGTAGAGCCATTCTAACCTCAATTGTTATGATTTTTGAGATGACTGGGAATTATGCAATTATTTTGCCTGTGATGTTTGCGTGTGTGATTAGCAGTTCCTTGTATAAGTTTTTCATGGAAGAGACAATATATACGATGAAATTAAAGAGGAGAGGGATTATTGTCGAACAGGAAATGGATATAAATATAATGAAAACAATAAAAGTAAAAGATATAATGAAAAAGGATGTGGAGACTGTCACCGAAGAGTTACCAATCTCGGAATTATTGAACAAGATTATGGAAACTGGACACATGGGTTTTCCAGTAGTCGATAAGAATAACAAATTAATTGGAATTATAACCCATTCAGATTTAGAGAAAGTGGAAGTTAAGGGTCATAGTAGTTTGCGAGTGAAAGACATTATGACGAGAAATTTGATTACAGCGTATCCGGGGGAGACACTAGAAGACGTTTTGGAAAAAATTGGTGAGAGAGAAATATCCCATTTCCCAGTGGTCGATCCAAAAGATAGTGGAAAACTGATCGGGTTCTTTACAAAAGGTGACATCATTAGAGCGTATACACAAAAGAGAGTTGAGTGACGGTTAAAATTATTTGAAAAGTTTAAACTATGAAAAGTATTTAATGTTCAGAGTTAAGTAGTAGCATGCTACCGATGAACCCAAAACAGATGAAGAAGATGATGAAACAGATGGGAATTGAGATGGAAGAAGTTGACGCTGAGGAGGTAATAATCAAGACTTCTGATGCAGAGATGGTCTTTAAAAACCCCAATGTTACGAAGATAAAGGCAAAGGGCGTGGAGACTTTTCAAATTATTGGAGACTACGAGGTTGTAGAGAAAAAGGTTGAGATAAGCGAAGAAGATGTAAAGTTAATAATGGAGCAAGCAAACGTGGATGAGAAAACCGCAAAGAGAGCTTTGGAGGAAGCAAAGGGCGATTTGGCAGAAGCTTTGTTGAAATTGCAGGAATTGTAGGCTTTTTAAATCAACAAAATGGAGCCGCCAATCGTGCTATTAAGGAAAAATTCAAGTTTTTTGGTTGAGAAGTTTGAAGGAGTTTTACACACACACCATGGTAAGATAAATTTGGAGGAATTGAAACAAAAAAAATTTGGGGATGAAATAAAAACTCATCTCGGAGTTAAATATAGAATATTGCCCTTCAACCCTTCAGATTTTTTCAGACATTTTAGAAGGTCTGCTACGCCTATAATGCCCAAAGACGTTGGGGCTATAATAGTTCATACTGGTTTAACACCAGATTCTTTGATTTTGGATGCAGGAACAGGAAGTGGGATTTTAGCAGCCTATTTAGCTTATTTCAATAAGTATGGGGAGGTTGTAACAGTTGAAAAGAGAAAAGATTTTGCTAAGGTTGCGAGGGAAAATTTTAAGCTTGCAAGACTTAAAAACATCCATCAGATTGTCGGTGATGTGAACTTTGTTGCTGATGGCTTTAAAAAAGAGTTTGATTTGATAGTCTTGGACATGAAAGGCGATGCTGAGTTTATACCGAAAGCCAAAGAGTTGCTTAAAACCAGTGGTTACATAGCAGTCTACAATCCATACTTCGAGGCAACAAGGAAAGTTTATGAAACCATGGTTAAAGAAGACTTCAAGGAAGTTGAGAGCTTTGAGATTATAAAGATCGATTTGGAGCATAGAAGAGTTGGTACAAGACCAAGAACAAAAATCTGGCACACTGGATTCATCGTGATTGGTAGGAAAGTTTAGCCAAATAACAGGCTCCCTTAGCAACTGCCAATGGGTCGTTTACGATTTTAATTTCTGGGTTGAAATGAGGCATTACGTATTCGTATATGCCGTTCTTCAATTTTTTTCCATTCAATCTACCTCCAATCCTTCCTCCTATAGCCACAAAATCTGGGTCCAAAAGCATCACAGCGTTTGCTATTGCCTTACACAGCAAATTAAAACCCTTGATTTTGTAGATCTTACCACTCTTAATCAACTCTTCAGGATTTTTTAGACTCCAACCACTAAAATAGCATTCTAAATGCCCATGCCCACCACAAACACACTTTTTCCTACCACCAACAAAGATGTGCCCTATTTCGCAAGCTAAACCGCCACCTCTTACAACGTTTTTGTCCACCACAATTCCGCATCCAATCCCCGTACCTATCGTAATACCCAGTAGATTTCTTGCATCTTCAACGATGCTACAGTATAAAGCAAAGCAGTTTGCGTCGTTATCCCAAAAAATTGGTGTGTTTGAAATTGTGCCTCTCACATCTATTAATTCAGGAAGGTTTGGAGCTTTTACAGGTTTGTTATCTCTGAACCACATTGCCGCTCCCACTCCAATCGCTTTTGGCTTGTATGTGGACAGTAATTTGTCAAGCAATTCATAAAATCGTGGCAAATACACTTTTGTAGAAAAAACATTACCAACTTCAAATTCCCCATCCATCACAACAACGTCTATATTCGTTCCACCAACATCAATACCTAAAAAAACCATGGGTCAAATGGTCGCAAGTCGTTTAAAGTTTTGTGGTAAATGTAAAAATCAGAATCTTAAAACATAATCACCATAAACTTTATCTTACATAAAATCCTTTTAATTTAACATGAACAATAAAGCTGTCTCACCGGTCATTGGGTTCATTCTAATTGCCATGATTTCCATCACGTTTATTGGAAT